>JAPUJU010000350.1 GCA_027296025.1 bacterium | reverse complement strand
GACCACTCCCGCGTACCCATGGCATTGCACTGGCCGGTGATCGATAGCGAGGTCCCGCCAGGTTTGCCTATATTGCCGGTAATCAGGTTGAGATTATTGATCGCACATACACCATCCGAACCATGGGTACTTTGGTTGATGCCCATGGTCCAAATGGTCATGGCGGCACCGGCCCTGGCATACAGGCGCGCCACCTGGCGAATAGTATCTTCGTCAATCCCGGTTATCGCTGCAGCCGTGGTTGGATCATAGCGCTCTACCAGCGCGAGAAACTCTTCGCGAAACGTCGGATGGATTGCCGTGATAGATGCGTCTCTTGTATTGATTTCGTAGGGCGATCCGTTCACCTCGACGGTTCGGCCGTCGAGCTGTTCGATGAGATCCTCGATGTCCGTGGCAATAATCTCGATCACGCCCAGCTCGAGAACCTCATCCTCCGTCGAGGAAATACTCTCTCGCACGATTTTCTCCGCCCACTCCACGTCCCGTCCTCGGTCTTGGGCGAGTCCTCGCGCGAATGCAGCCGCGTCGTTCGTGATTTTCGCCATCATCGTGGAGTCGGCCTGACCTCCCCCGAGAGAAACGGGATGAGCTGCACCGATGTTCGTACTCGGGGCCATCGCGGCGATATGGGCGCTCAAGGATATCAGCGCGCCGGCGCTGGCCGCCCGAGCACCGCTCGGGAAGACGTAGGTGACGACGGGGACAGGGCTCGAGAGGATGTCTTTGATGATGCTACGCATCGACGCATCGAGCCCTCCCGGCGTGTCGATCGTGAAGATTACGCATGCGGGCGACTCGGCCCGCGCCGCCTCCAAGACGCGATGGACGTAGTTCTTCGTGACCGGTCCGATGGCACCCTCGATGGTTCCGACGAGGACGGTCGGGCGGGAGTTGCCCTCGCCCGCACCATCGTCCTGTGGTCCGGCTTCTGCGAGCCCGGCGCCGGGGCCCGCGAATATGAGCGCCGTGAACATCACAGAACGGACCAGGGTGTGTGTTGGAAATTTCACCGTCGACCTTTCTCGCTGTGAGGGCAAGCCACTTTCATTGTTTATCTTAACGGAAGTGGTGGCCAGCGCAATAGAATTCTTGTGAGTCATGGGCGGGGCGATGGGACGGTGAAAAACTCTCCGGGTTGGCCCGACCCTTGCAAAATGGTTGAAAGAGGACCGCAAGTCGGCTAGATTTTCTGTAAGAGGGATTACACCAAGGAGTGACGCCTTCGAACAGGTACTGCTGCTCAACGCATCTTTCGAACCGCTAAACGTGATCAACTGGAAGCGGGCTGTGAAGCTGGTCTTTCTGGAGAAGGTTGAAGTTCTTCAGGAAAGTGACCGGATTGTGCACGCCGTAAGTGATTCACTCAAGGTTCCGGCTGTGATCCGCCTCTTTCGGTACGTTGGCTTTCGCCGCCGCGACATTAAGTTCTCGCGCCAGAACATCTACTTCAGAGACAAATTCCGTTGCCAGTACTGCGGCGAAAAACTTCGTCCGAAAGAACTGACGTGCGACCACGTAATTCCGCGCTCGAGGGGGGGGAAGACAACCTGGACGAATATTGTGACGTGCTGCATACCGTGCAACCGCAAGAAGGGCGGCCGAACCCCGAGGGAAGCTGGCTTGCGGATGATGAGGAAGCCGTCACGTCCAAGCTGGCTTCTCGGGTTTCATATGCGGTTTCGCAGCCACCAGCCTCCTGCATCGTGGCGCGAATACCTGTTCCTGAGCGGAAGACCAACCTAACGACAAACGTTGCGAGTCGCGTCAGGAAACGCGTGTCGCTGGCGGTGGACTCTGGAAGGAAAAGATGGTGCCGGAGGTCGGAATCGAACCGACACGAGGCGTGAACCTCGGGGGATTTTGAGTCCCCTGCGTCTACCAGTTTCACCACTCCGGCAGCACAGGTAGTTTATCTCGCTGGTTGCTGGATGCTAGTTGCTTAACTAGTTGATGTCAAGGGTGTTTACGCGGTTGAGTTGAGCCTTTAGCCTTGACTTGGTGGACGGTTTTGATAAGGTATTGTCCGCGTGGGGTTGTAGCTCAGCTGGGAGAGCACTTGTCTGGCAGACAAGGGGTCACGGGTTCGAGCCCCGTCAACTCCACCAGTTTTTAGTCCTCGCCGGAATCCCGGAGATATCGTGGGTCCCCCGTGCGGGGGCTTAACGTTTTCATCCGGGTTGGTTTCGGGGGAGCGAGAACAACCCGAATTATGAAAGAGTTTGTCTGCATATTTGAAGACAAGAAGTTCGCGAACTTCTTCCCGTTGGCGTTGAGCCAGCCGGTGTTCGAGTTGCGTATCGGTGGAAAGAGTTTTCGGACGCGTATGCTGGATGATCTGGGCGCCGAACGCTCGGGGGTCCTGTGCCGGGATTACCTCGCGCCCCTCGTGTCTGTGCGTGATGAGGGTGTCATGGTCAACCAGGTTCCCGACGGCGAAATCGTTTTCTTGAACGGGCGCCTCCTGTGCTTCGGGGACGAGCTCCACGAACTCCTTTCCAGGATCCCGGAGAATGGGCTGGCTGTGAAGGGTGGATACGTCGTTGCCGCACGCGTGTCGGGGGAGGCCGCCCGGGGTTTCGCCGAGTACATTCGATCCCGTGTGTCTGAAGAGACGATAGATCGCCTCTGCGGCGAGTTGCGGGCGTACGTTGAACTCCCCCCAGAAAAACAATCGAAGAAAGGGATCAAAAAGTCCGACTCAACGGATGCAGGAGAGGGAACCGACGAAGACGACCACGCCGTTGGACAGGACAACGTCGCGGAAAAACTTCCAAAGCGTCTTCTCAAGCTGATCGACGATCACAATCTCACGCGCATGGACAGTAGCGATGCCAGGCTGCTTTCGTTTCCGTGGCAGATTATCGATGAAAACCCGGCCGTCATCGAAGACGATTTCCAGAAATCTCCGTTTCGCGGCCAGTCGGAAGAGTCCGTTATTTATCCGGGCGTGCAGATGGTCGGGGAAGAGAATATCGTCGTCGGAGAGTCCGCAGTGATCAGGCCCGGGGCTGTTCTCGATGCGTCGTCCGGCCCGATCATCATCAACGACGGGGCGACCGTCATGCCGAACGCGTGCATTCTCGGCCCCGTCTACGTCGGGAAAAACTCGCTGATCAAGACCGGTGCGAAGATACTCGAAGGAACCTCGGTCGGTGACGTCTGCAAGATTGGTGGCGAGGTGGACCAGACCATCTTCGCGAACTACTCGAACAAACAGCACGACGGTTTCATCGGGCACTCGTATATCGGCGAGTGGGTGAATATCGGCGCGGGTTCGAATAACAGCGACCTCAAGAACAACTACAGTTCAGTGCGGATGTGGTGCGCGGGGGTAATCCACGAGACGGGTCGCCAGTTTCTGGGGTGCATTATCGGCGACCACGCGAAACTGGGTATCGGTGCCATAATCAACTCCGGAACCGTGATCGGATTCGCCAGCAGCGTTTACGGAAGCGATATCCTGAACAGGTTCGTACCCAGCTTTTCGTGGGGAAAGGCCGGGGAACTCGTTCCCTACGAGACGGGCAAGGCCCTGCTTACCGCCCAGGTCGTCACCGAACGCCGCAATGTCAAGTTCGACGACGCCTACAAGAGCGTGTTCAAGAAAATCGTCGAACTTTCCGAGCGCTGCGCGAGAAACATCTAGCCCGAACGGGTTGCGACGGACCGCGCCCCGCCCTTTCAAGACTTTCCTCGTAACGACAGGCAACTTCCATCCGCAGACGTCACGTTTGCCCCCTCCGTGGTAAAGGAACCGTACATTCTGGGTCGGGTGCCCACCCGGCAGACGATCCAGCGCATTCCTTTGCAATTTCTGCCTTTAACGGGCCGATTTAACGTTTCCATTGGGCGGCCTCGCGCAGCGTGCCGCCCTGACGCCCGCCACGTACATTCGCAAGCGCGGTCAGGGTGTCCATGTAACCATCTGTAACAATATTAGTTATCACAGTGGGCGTGGAATTACGCGCTGCCGGACACGGCCCGCTCGTGTGTGGCACATTCCTTGTTAGCACCTTCAGATACATCCCTGCCTGACCCGTGATTTGCATTGGCGTAGGCCCATTCCTCATGGTAAATGCTGTTCGACGAGTCCAGGCACACGGTCGGGCGGGGATGTTTTTTTTTGCCCCGCCCACCGACCAGCCAACGTTGACACAGTTTTCCCTTCTTTGCTATGGTGCACCCGGTGTTGGCCCATTTGTCCGTTGGTCAGTCTCGGAGTCGCGGTGTCCCGTAAACGGAATACGATATTTATCCTGCTGTTCGCAGCAGCGGCGTTCGTGGTCATGACGGTGTTCGTCGCCTACCTCGGGCTTCTTTTTTATCTGGATGATGGCATCCAGTTTGGAGACGCGGTCGCCGTCGTGGACATCTCGGGCGAGATTTACTACGACATAGCCAAGATCCAGGAGATCGAGGATTATCGGGACGACGGCGATGTGAAAGCGATTCTCGTTCACATCAATAGCCCCGGTGGTGGCGTTGTGGGTTCACAGGCGCTCTATCGCGCGCTCGAGAAGGCGAGCGAAACCAAGCCGGTCGTCGCGGTTATGGGGGCGGTCGCCGCATCGGGTGGGTACTACGTGGCGTGCGCGGCGGACACCATATTTGCAATGGAAGGAACGGTCACCGGGAGTATCGGCGTCATCGCCGCGTACCTGCGGACGGAAGAGCTTTTTCGGAAGATCGGTCTGGAGGTAACGGTGATCAAGTCGGGCGAGTTCAAGGACGTCGGATCGCCGCACCGGCCCATGACAGCCAGGGAAATCGCCTACCTGAGCGATCTTCTCGACGGCATGTACGAACAGTTTCTTCAGGCGGTCAGCGATGGCCGTGGCATGGATATCGAAGAGGTTCGGGTTCTCGCGGAGGGCCGCCTGTACACGGGTCTGGGAGCCCGAGAGGTGGGGCTCATCGATGCGATCGGCTCATATGAGGATGCCCTGTACGTGGCCGCCGAGCTGGGGGGGATCGACGGTCACCCCAGCGTCATCCGGCGGGAGAAAAAGGTCTCCTGGCTCGAGCGAGTGCTCGGTCGGGCTGCCGCCCAGATCCCGTTCCCGAGCGATGACCGCATCGCGCTGAAGTACATAATCCCGTAAATTATTATTTGACACCACCTCGCTTGTGTGATAATTTTCGGATCGCTGGATAATCTGGTTCCTTTTGCCATAACGTGACGAATATCCGGACACGATGCCCGGCGGCGGGAACCGCTCGAGGGCGGACTCGCGTGCTTTCATCGCTCAAACGAAGGGGTGAATTGACATGACCAAAGCTGACCTGGTGGAAGAGATTTCGAGGCAAACGGGACTCAACAAGAAGGATACCAGCATCGTTGTAAACGAAATCATCGGAAATATCTGTCGTGCTCTGGCGGAGGGTGACAAGGTGGAGTTGAGGGGCTTCGGCAGTTTCAAAGTAAAAGAGAGACGGGCGCGGAAGGCACGGAACCCGAGGACGGGTGCCGGCGTGCACGTGCCTGCGAAGCTGGTACCTTTTTTCAAAGCGTCTAACGAATTGAAGGCGCGTGTCAACCACGACGGCATTCGCCCTCAGAGCCTGTAACGCGGAAGGAACTCGACGAGAATGCCTTGCGGAAGAAAGCGGAAGCGGAAGAAGATTGCGACGCACAAGCGTAAAAAGCGTCTTCGGAAGAACCGGCACAAGAAAAAGAACCGGTAGAGTGGATGGGGTGGTGTGGTCCGCATCTTCCTGAAGGACTTGCACGGGTTCGAGCGACCATCGCGGGAAGCTTGTCCGGGCGTTGTTATGCTCGCGGGGGCTAGCGCCAACCGCGTAGATCGGATTCTGAAACGTGACGACGAACGAGCGGCGTAAAGCAGTCCGGTCACCGGCCAAGCTTGCCATGGAGCTGAAGCTCAGCGGAAAGTCCCATGGGCGTGTGGAGAGCATTAACGTCAGCGCCAACGGCGTATACTTCTCTTCACCGACGTTCATCGCTCCTCTCACCAAACTTCAGATCACCCTGCTGCTCCCCGAATCATCGGATCCCGAATCGACAAAAAAGCACGAAGTCACCTGTGACGGCGTCGTGGTGCGGACCGAACCGGAAGAGCTGCAGGAAGGTATCGATGCCTACGAGATTGCCTGCTATTTCACGAACATTCCGGAGGCGGGGCGTGAGCGCCTGGAAGCC
>JAPUJU010000035.1 GCA_027296025.1 bacterium | reverse complement strand
AGCGACATACTGTTTGCACGCCGAATCTCCATAGCGACGCAACCGTCGATCTTCACCCGCGGTGCGCTCGAGATCGTGCCGCACCCGGTGCGTGCGTACAATCTGAACGGCCGGCTCCCAATCTACTTCGAAGTGTATAATCTCAGCCCGGATACGCGCGGTATCACAACGTACACAGTCGAATACAAGATCATTCCGCATACGAAAGACAAGAAACGCTTCTGGAAACAATTCGGCGAAACACCCCCCGTCGTCGCCTCGAAGTTCCAGCACTCAAGCTATGGTAAGGACGACATTCAGCATATCACCGTCAACACGGATAACCTCTCGAGCGGTTCCTACGACTTCCTCATCACGCTGACCGATGATCTGACCGGCGAGATCGCCTTCAAGAAGGGCACGTTCTCTTTGATCGACTAGGTGGCTCGCAACGTGGCCGTTTGCCCTTCGTCACACCCGGAGCCTGGCGTCTAAGACAAGAAAAAAACCCGGCAACCACGTGCAGAGGCTAAGCGTTTCCATCAACGGTCGCGGGGGCTACGTACCGTGCTTCCAGCTGGCGAGGTAGCGCTCCTGCTGGTCGGTGAGTGAATCGATCCTGTAATCCATCGTCGCGAGTTTCAGCGCGGCGATTTCGTGGTCGATGCGTTCGGGCAGCCGAACCACTTCGTTCTTGAGTGATGCGTGCTGACTTACCAAGTATTCGCACGCAAAAGCCTGGTTCGAAAAACTCATATCCATCACAGAAGCCGGGTGGCCCTCGGCAGCCGCGAGGTTGATCAGGCGGCCCTCACCGAGAACGTTGATCCTCCGGCCATTGGGAAGCAAATACTGCACGACGTGCTCGCGAACGGTTTTCTTTTTCGCAGCGATTTCTTCGAGTGATTCAATGTCCAACTCGACGTTGAAGTGTCCACTGTTCGCGACGATCGCGCCGTCTTTCATCTTTTCGAAGTGCTCCTTGCGCAGCACCGCTATGTTGCCGGTAAGCGTGATAAAGACGTCGCCAATCTCTGCGGCTTCCGCGACGGGCATCAGCGTGAATCCGTCCATGGCGGCTTCGAGCGCTTTGACCGGGTTCACTTCGAGTACAATAACGTGTGAGCCCATGCCGCGCGCCCGCATCGCAACGCCACGTCCGCACCAGCCGTAGCCGGCCACAACGACGATCGAACCGGCGAGCAGCACGTTCGTCGCACGAAGGATCCCGTCGATCGTACTCTGACCGGTGCCATAACGGTTGTCGAAGAGGTGTTTTGTCTCCGCGTCGTTCACGGCGACGATCGGATACTTCAGGACGCCTTCCTTCTCCATGCTGCGAAGGCGAATGACTCCGGTCGTCGTCTCCTCGGTGCCGCCGAACACGTGCTCGAGCACGTCGTCGCGGGCGCTGTGAAGCGTCGATACCAGGTCCGCACCGTCGTCCATCGTGATCTGTGGGTTGAAATCGAGAACATTGTGAATGTGCTGATAATAGGTGTCGTTGTCTTCGCCCTGAATGGCGAACACGGGGACGTGAAAGTCGGCGACGAGACTCGAGGCAACGTCGTCTTGTGTGCTCAACGGGTTCGACGCGCACAGTGCTACTTCGGCGCCGGCGGCGGCGAGCGCCCGCATGAGGTTCGCCGTTTCCGTTGTCACGTGGAGGCAGGCACCGATGCGAATCCCGCTCAGTGGCTTGTCCTTCGAAAACCGATCTCGGATCGAACGAAGCACCGGCATGCGGTCATCCGCCCATTCTATTCTGTCCTTTCCGGACGGCGCCAGACCGATGTCCTTCACGTCGTGTTTCATGACATTCCTTTCAGCGTTCGGTACCCTCAGGACAATTTGCTTTTGAGTTTGTCGACATAGTCCGTCGCTTCCCACGTGAAGTCCGCGTCCTCGCGTCCAAAGTGCCCGTACGCGGCGGTCTTCCTGTACACGGGCCGCTTCAGGTTGAGGCGTTCGATGATCCCCTGTGGCGTCAGATCGAACATTGCCTTCACAGTTTCGTTCAGTTTGCCGTCATCGCCTTGACCCGTCCCAAAGGTGTCCACCATCATCGACACCGGTTCCCTCTCGCCGATCGCGTACGCCAGCTGAATCTGGCAGCGGTCCGCGAAGCCCGCCGCGACAATATTTTTTGCGATGTGGCGGGCGGCGTATGTCGCACTGCGATCGACCTTCGACGGATCCTTGCCCGAGAAAGCGCCTCCACCGTGACTCCCGACGCCACCGTACGTGTCGACAATAATTTTCCGCCCGGTCAGCCCGCAATCCGCTTTGGGGCCGCCTTCCACGAACCGGCCCGTCGGGTTCACGTACAGCTTGAAACCGTCCGTATTCATTCCGTTCTCTCTTAACACGTGCTCGACGACGTTTTTCTTGATCTCGGTCCGGATCTGGTCCGATTCCACATCAGCATCGTGCTGGGATGAAACAACGACCGCGCCGATGCGCTTCGGAGCGCCGTTCTGATACTCGACGGTTACCTGCGTTTTTCCGTCCGGCCTCAGATACTCCATTTCTTTCAGGTTCCGCCGCACAAACGCCAGGCGCTCTGCCATCCGGTGCGCGAGAAAAATCGGCATCGGCATCAGCGTTTTCGTCTCGTTACTTGCATACCCGAACATCATTCCCTGGTCACCGGCGCCCTTGTTGTCGACAACACCCCTCCGAATATCGGGGGACTGTTCGTCGATGGAGGTAATGACGCTGCATGTTTCCGCGTCGAACCCGTATCGCGAGTCCGTGTAGCCAATATCCTTAACGACCGCTCTGGCAATCGTCGGGATGTCGACGTACGCCGTAGTTGTTATCTCACCGGCGACGCAAACGAGGCCGGTCGTCGTCAGCGTCTCGCAGGCCACTTTGCAGTCAGGGTCTTTTGCGATGATGTCATCAAGAATGGCGTCCGAGATCTGATCCGAAATCTTGTCGGGATGCCCTTCCGTAACCGATTCTGATGTGATTAAGCGACTGTCGTCCATCCAATCCTCCCGTGAATCAATAACGTGCGATAATTAAAGAATCATCACGTTACAACAACTTCGCTGGAATCTCCGATATTGAGCTTCCCGGAAGCGCCGATGACGACGGCCTCCGCCCCGATGATACTTCCCGCCAGAACACTGTTTTCAACCCTGGCCCCACGATCGATGACCGAATCCCGAATGGTCGACCCGCTCACCGTCGCCCCCGCCGCGATGGATACGTGTGGCCCGATCGTCGAATTGACGATCGTTGCCGTCGGATCGACCGCCGACGGAGCGATGATCGTCGAGCCATCAACCGGCCCCGCGCTCTCCCGCTCTTCAAGCAGCTTGCGGTTCGTCTCGAGAAGCGCATCTGCATTCCCACAGTCAAACCACTCGTCGATCCCGAACGGGCTGAAAGACGCTCCCCTGTCGATCATCATCTGGAGGGCATCCGTTACCTGGTATTCGCCGTGGTGCCGGATGTCCTTCTCGATCTGTTCCTTTAGCATCTCGAAGAGAAGCGAGGAGTCGGACAGGTAGTATAGCCCGACGAGGGCCAGATTGCTTGCTGGATTCTTCGGTTTTTCCACGAGTTTCGTAATGAGCCCGCCACCGACCTCCGCAACCCCGAACCGCCGCGGGTCCTCGACTTCCTTCACGCCGAGGGCGTTGTGCTCCGACTGGACGATTTTCGCCAGATCGGTCTGGATGATCGTGTCGCCGAGAATGATGAGCAGCGGTTCGCCCTCGTCCGCCACATCACGCGTCATGTTGATCGCGTGACCGATCCCTTTGCGCTCGTTCTGATAGACGAAGTCGACTTTGACATTCGGGTACTCCCCGCGGACGTATGCCTCGATCATATCACCCTTGTACCCGACGATCAGCGCGACGCTGCTAACCTTGAGTTTCGTCACCTCGTCAAGAATGTGGGAAATGATCGGGCGGCCTGCAACATACAGTAATGCCTTGGGCAGTGAGTAAGTATGGGGTCTGAGCCGCTTGCCGATTCCCGCCGCAGGAATAATCGCTTTCATAGTCCGGGACTCCTTGAAGGATACCTCGAGCTCGTTGTCAGTTCTTGAGTCGTTCTTTCAGGAAATCAATGTTCGATACAGGAGTCGGGTCGAGGTTGTTGATGTAGGCTGTGTACACGCTGACGAAGTCTCCCAGCAGCATTGCGCAAAGCATCCGTACCATGCGCCCACCTTTGAAATCCCCTTTACGGATCACATCACCGGCGAGCGGCTTAATGATCTCAAGCGCGACATCACGCTGATTCCGGGCCATCTCGTGGTCGTCCTCATCTTCGAGCGAGATCAATGCAATCGACGAACGCACCGTCTCGAGGGCCTTCCAACCGACAATCTCGTTGTGATTCGATTCGGTGAAGATCGCGTGGTGTGCGAGCGTTTTTCCGTTTTCGTTGAACTGGCAGCTCCATCGCCTTGCAACCGCCTCGAACAATCCGCCGCACGAATACACAAACGGCAGCTTGCCCTCAATTCGCAACGCGAGTTCTGCCGCCTCGTTGTCGCTCGTTTCCGACAAAAACCGCGCACACGTCTCGCTCACTATCGGCACCGCGGCCTCGAACTCGCCGGCCGGCATCGTTGCCAGCCCGACGTGAACCAGAACCCGCAAGAGCGGAAAGAACGAGTACGCAATGGCCGACCTCGGCGGCATCCCGCCGGGAATGCTGCAAACCGGGATTCCGTCCTGTCTCGCGCGTGCCTCGAGTTCGCCCCCACTCGTTATGGCAACCGCGCCGGCCGTCATTCCGCGTACCTGGTCGTATGCGGCAAGTGCCTCACCCGTGTTGCCGGAGTAGCTCGAAAAGACAAAAAACGCACCGTCAACGGCAGATTCGGGGATCGAATACCCGCGATTCACATGCAGGGGAACACGAAGGTTGTTGCCGAGGTACGAACGAACGAGGTCGCCACCGATGGCGGATCCGCCCATCCCACACACGACGATCCGCGACGCGTCCTTCTCGCCGAGGCGTGAAACAAATGCGTCACCGATTTTCCACGCGAGCGCCATCTGTTCGGGGAACGCTTCAAGGAGGCCCAGCATATCCGAGGGATCTACAGACGCACGCCCGGACAGAAGATCCGTGAATCGCGGCTCTACTGCCATAGATTGTCCTTGAACATCTCGAGGTCGGGAACCCGCTCCTTCAGCAAACGGATTACGTCGCGTTCAATTTTCTCAGTCGTGGGGTATTTCAGAATCCTTTTGACGAGCATCTTGCACTCGTCGAACGTCACTGAGCGGATGATCCGCTTCACCTCGGGCATCATGTTTGGACTGCAGCTGAAACCGTCGACCTGGAGACCGATGAGGACAACCGTCGACAGGGGATCGACCGCCATCTCACCGCAGATCGTCGCTGGAATGCCGCGCTTATGGGCCGCATCTACTGTCATCTTCAGAAACCGGATGATGCTGGGGTGCAGGTGCTGGTATAGGTGCGCAATCTTGCTGTTTCCGCGATCGACCGCCATCGTGTACTGAATGAGGTCATTCGTACCGATGGAAAAGAAGTCAACTTCTTTCGCAAGCGCATCCGCAATGGCGACAGCGGACGGCGTCTCGATCATTACGCCGAATTTTACGTCG
>JAPUJU010000349.1 GCA_027296025.1 bacterium | reverse complement strand
CGCAGCTGATTCCAGCTGTTTCGAAATTCCAGCAGGCCCGACCCACCACCTTCCTTATGTTTTGGGCACTTCCACATGTTGTCCACAGAGGAAACAATTGGTGTGAATAAAACGAGCAAGTTTGTGGAAAACCTTAATCGGTTGAACCACATATGGTTAAGGGATCTGCGGGCATTTCCCCAACATCGTTTTCCACAGACCGCCTAAAACCGGAAGCGGTAATGGCGTATTTTCCTACAAGATACGGTAAGTGCTTTAAGCTCCATGGTTGTGCAAACAGCGTTAGAGCATGTGAAATAGTGATATAGCCGCTCACGGTGGCCGGTCAGATGCCTCAGGTCCCTCCGAAGCCGATCGTGACCTCACCGCCCTCGACAATCACGGGGACGTCCCGCTCACCCTTGCTGTAGGTCAGCATTTCTTTGAGAGCTGCCTTGTCCGTCGCGACGTTTTTGTACTCGACGTCCACATCTCGCCTGGCGTAATCCTCACGGGCCGCCGATGTGTAGCCTCACGTGTCTTTCCCGAAAATCAGAACTCTGTCACTCATCTTGCGTTCTCCCTGGTACGAGTCGTTCATTCGAACCCGTCACACGCGCGTTCGCGGGGGCACCGGGAACTCTTTCACATTATACGGGGGTCCCGGCCGCGCGCAAGCGGACAATTGCCGCAACATTTCAAAACTGGAGTAGTATAATTCAAAAGACCTTGCCCACCATATTGGTATCCACGCTTTAGAGAGAAGGAATTTATGACAAAACCCGAAGACGCGGCGATTCTGGAGGAGCTGCAGCAGTTCAGGGAGGCTTCGGAGAAGCTTCGCACGGAGGTGGAGAAGGTGATTGTTGGCCAGCGCGAGGTTGTGGACCAGCTGCTTATCGCCCTGTTTTCCGGCGGCCACTGTCTGCTCGTCGGTGTCCCCGGACTGGCGAAAACCCTTCTCATATCAACAGTTGCCCGGGCGCTGGAGCTCGAGTTTTCGCGAATCCAGTTTACACCCGATCTCATGCCGTCCGATATTACCGGCACCGAGATTCTCGAAGAGGAAGCCGGCACCGGCAAACGTGTTTTCAAATTTGTCAAGGGCCCCATCTTCGCTAACGTGGTTCTGGCAGACGAGATCAACCGGACGCCACCCAAAACGCAGGCGGCGCTTCTGCAGGCGATGCAGGAACACGAAGTTACTGCCGGCGGAGAGACGTTTACGCTCTCGCCGCCCTTTTTCGTGTTGGCAACGCAGAATCCAATTGAACAGGAGGGTACCTACCCGCTCCCCGAAGCGCAACTCGACCGATTCATGTTTCAAATCAATGTGGGATACCCCAGCCTGGATGAGGAGCTTCAGATTGTCGAACGCACGACGTCCCGCGCGCCGGAGGATCCTTCGGTGGTTCTTCACGCAGACGACATCATGAAAGTTCAGCATCTGGTCAGACAGGTTCCGATATCCAGGCACGTGCTGGACTACGCGATCCGTATCGTCCGAGCCACGCGTGACGGAAACGTTCCGGGAATCAACGACTACGTTGCGTGGGGGGCCGGCCCACGCGCCGGACAGTACCTCGTCCTCGGGAGCAAAGTCCGGGCAATCATGCAGGGGAGACCGACGCCGAGCTGCGACGACGTCCGTGTAATCGCGCCGCCCGTGCTCCGCCACCGGATCGTGACGAACTTCAATGCGGATGCAGACGGGGTTGCGACCGATCAGATCGTCGATACGCTACTCTCGGAAGTGAAGGAGTAGCGTGCGAGTTCGCGCAAAGAAAAACCAGGCGATGTCCCGGTTTTTGGATCCCTCCGTGGTCAGCCGGCTGGCGAACATGGAGCTGAAAGCCCGCCTCATTGTAGAAGGTTTTATCGCCGGCATGCATAAGAGCCCCTACCACGGGTTCTCCGTCGAGTTTGCCGAGTACCGGCAGTATATGCAGGGAGACAGTATCCGCAACGTGGACTGGAAGGTCTACGGAAAGACCGATCGCTATTACATGAAGGTCTACGAGGAAGAGACCAACCTCAAGGCCACGATCCTCCTGGATAAGAGTGGTTCGATGGGCTACTCGTCGGCGGACGACGGCAGCACGAATGACAGTGCTATCAACAAGCTCAACTATGGCAGCCTTATCGCGGCGAGCCTCTCCTACCTAATGGTGCGGCAGCAGGATGCCGCGGGCCTGGGTATCTTCGACGAAGAACTTCAAACGCTTCTGCCGCACCGGTCCATGCGCAAGCATCTTTTCTTTTTGCTCGGTGAGCTCGAACGCGTGCGTGCCGGTGCGGGGACAAAAATAAGCCCGACCCTTCATTATATAGCCGAACGTCTGAAGCGTCGCGGACTCGTCATCCTGATCTCGGATCTGATGGACACCCCCGAAGATGTGTTGATGGGCCTCAAACATTTCCGACACCGGCAGCACGAGGTGATTGTCTTTCACGTGCTGGACCCGCGCGAGCTCGACTTGGATTTTCGCGACGAGGTTGAGTTCGAGGATCTCGAAACGACACGGAAACTGAGGGCGGAGCCGGCATTTCTCAAGAACGAATACAAAAAGAATGTGCAGGCTTGGATCAAGCACCTCGACCGGACCTGCAAGATGCACCAGATCGACTACAATCTTCTGACGACGGACCAACCGTTTGACCAGGCGCTCATCGCGTATCTGAACAAACGGGTTCGAATGGGATAAACGTGCTCGGACTCGGTTTCCTTAATAGTATTTTTCTTTTCGCGCTTGCCGCAATGGCGTTACCCATCATCATCCATATTCTCAACCGCCGGCGCGTTCGCAAGATCAAGTTCAGTTCGTTGGAATTTCTCGTCGACCTCAGCCGTCGGCGCATGAGCAAGATCAACCTGCGGCGCTGGATCATTCTTCTGCTACGCACGCTGGCCGTACTTTTCATCGTGCTCTCGTTCGCGCGTCCGACCCTGCAATCGAACGCGGCCCTGTTCCTGCCGGGTGAGGCGCCGACGTACGTGGTCGTGTGCATCGACATGAGCGCGAGTATGCAAGTGGAGCGCGAGACCGGAACCGCATTTACCGCGGCGCAAGACCTGGCCAAACGTGTCATCGACGAGGTGGGCAGCAACGACGTGATGAATGTTGTCGGTTTTTCTACACGCACCGAGGTGATGTTCGAGACGGGGACACACAACAAGCAGATTGTAAAGAACGCCATAGAGAGTTTGAAGCCGACAGGCGAGTCCGCCTCCGAATCGGCCGCGATCGATGATGCGATCAAGCTGATAGAAGAATCGGGGCTGGACGCGGGTGCGGTGTACGTAATTTCCGATTTTCGCGTGGTTGGGGACTCGGTGATCGTATTCGATGCGCCCGATCGTGTGCGCGTGAACCTGCTTCCCGTGTACACCGAGCCAGTTGACAACGTGAGCATCGACCGTATCTTCACTCCAAGAAAACTCATTCGTCGCGGCGAAGTCGTGCGTGTCGGTGTCGCATTGACGAACCACTCCATGGAGCATCCGGCGAACTTTCCCCTGGAACTGATCGTTGAAGGAAGGCGAAAGGCGGAGCAGCTCGTAAGACTCTCGCCCGCCGCGTCGGCGACGATCACATTCGG
>JAPUJU010000348.1 GCA_027296025.1 bacterium | reverse complement strand
GATCAATCTCGCGATCAGTGTAGCCCTGAGGTCCGCAACGGTGGCGCTCGCGCCCGTGTTGGCCTGGTTATATAAAGAGCCGCGGCTGACGCAGATGACGCTCGTCCTTGCAGGAACGATTGTCTTCAGCGGCTTGACCGTCCAGCACCAGTCTTTGCTCAGGAGACAGATGCGCTTCGCCGCGCTTGCCATCATCGAGATCACCGCGCTCTTTATTGGCGTCACATCGGCCGTTATCGCAGCGCTCACCGGGTTCGGTTACTGGTCTCTTGTTTTTATCCCCGTCATAAAGGAAGTCTGCACGACGATCGGCGTATGGATCGCGTGCGGCTGGCGCCCCGGAAAGCCCGCCAGAAGGACGGGGGTTCGGGATCTGATCTCGTTCGGCGCGCACCTGACCGGATTCAACCTGGCCAACTACGTCGCAAGAAGCCTCGACAAGGTACTGATCGGACGAGGTCTGGGCGCTTCTGCGCTGGGGCTCTATAACAACGCATACCAGCTCGTGCTGCTTCCCATGCAGCAGATCAACACGCCGCTGACGAGCGTTGCCGTTCCGACACTGAGCCGGCTACAGCACGATCCAGAGCGCTATCGCGCATATTACCGCCGCGGTGTCATGCTGACGGTCTCGGTCGGGATGCCCATCGTGGCTTTCCTCTTTGTCGATGCGTACAATGCCATCGTGACGATCCTCGGTTCGCAATGGACAGGCGCGGTTCCAATCTTTCGCGTCCTCGCACCGGCCGCGTTCATCGGCACATTCAACGTCGCGACCGGCTGGGTGTACGTCTCCCTCGGATTGACGCGCCGGCAGTTCGCCTGGGGTCTGTTCGCGTCGACGACTATCATCCTCGGCTACTTTGTCGGCATGCGATGGGGCGTCATCGGCATCGCCGCGTCACTCAGCATTTCCCTGGGAGTGCTGCGGTTGCCGGCCATTCTTTACTGCTTTCGAGTGGCGCACCCGACGCTGGGCGATCTGGGCGCCGCGCTGTGGCGCCCGACACTCTCGTCGCTGACCGCCGGCGCCGGCCTGCACTACCTTATGCCGTTCGTGCCCGCCGGACCCAACATTCTGGTCGGCCTCATCCTCGATTTTGTGATTTACTCTCTCCTCTATATATTGATCTGGGTGGGTCTTCCGGGTGGGCGCGATGCCGCGCGCGTCGTGTTCGACTTGCTCCTGGGACGCACGAAGGTACTCTCGAACGATCAACGCGACGATGGCTGACAACTCACAGAGTCTTACCGGCAGCATCCGGAGAACATTTGAGCGAATGTCCCTCGGCTTCCGATCGATCGGCGCCCGGGTGCACGAACGCCCGATCCTGCTGCTCGGTAATCAGAAATCCGGCACCACGGCCATCGCGGCCCTCCTAGCCGAAACGGCCGGCCTGCCGATTACGCTCGATCTCAAGAAGGAGTTCACCGACCCCGTCATCGATCGCCTTCGAACCGAAGCTCTAACGATGAAGGATTTTGTGGAACGCCACCGGCTCGACTTCTCCCGGCCCATGATCAAGGAACCGAGTCTGACGCCGTTCTACCGGGAACTCGCGAATTTTTTTCCGGAGTCAAAGTTTGTGATCGTTGTGCGGGACCCACGCGACAACATTCGCAGCATCCTCAACCGGCTCGGCATACCCGGAAACCTCGATTCGATCCCCGCCGAGGCCCGACAGAAGATCACACGCGCCTGGCAATTGATTCTGGACGGCGAGTGGCTTGGAATTTCCGGCACGCACTACATTGACAGACTCGCCCACCGCTGGAATTTCACGACGGACATCTATCTTGCAAACGCAGATGAAATCATTCTTTCGCGATTCGAAGATTTTCTTGCCGACAAGCCGGGTGAGATCAAACGGCTTGCCGATGCGCTGGACCTGCCCGCCCGGAACGACATTCGTAACAAAGTCGACATTCAATTTCAACCGGCAGGTGACCACACGGTGACGTGGCCCGATTTCTTCGGCGAAAACCTCGAGAGGATCGAATCGATCTGCGCGGAACGCATGGAGGCAATGGGATATGAAGGCAGCAGATAAGCCATCAAATTCGCCATCGGGGGTCGTCCTCTACGATGGCCATTGCGACTTCTGCACGAAGCAGGCGGAGAGGCTCATTCGCTACGCCGGGGATCGCGTCCGGCTGGTGTCTTTTCAGGATAAAGGAGCGCTCGATCCGTACCGCGACCTGACTCACGCCGACTGCATGAAGGAAATAAAGCTCGTCGACCCCCGACACCACATCTACGGTGGCGCCGAAGCGATCGTCCGCTCGATCAACCTGGGACATCCCGTCACGGGCAAACTGCTGTTCGCATACTATTTGCCGATCGTCCGGCAAATCGCCGATCGCGCGTACCGGTGGGTCGCCACGAACCGTTACCGGCTCGCGGTCGACAACCCGGACGCGTGCAGGACCGGCGAGTGTCGAAGACACACCGACTGAGCGGTCGGGCTAGCGCCGCAGCCTCAAATAAAAAGTGAATCCGCCGCCGTCTGTGGCAGCGAGTTTGTCGGAGTTGTAGGACGCTGTAAGTACGCGATTCCCGTCGTAGATCACGTACTGGTTGAACACCGAACCGGTTGGAAGGTCCCTGGCCACCATCGTGAAGTCGTACGACAGGTTGCTCCAGGCGGGCAGGTTGTTGAAAAGACTGTCGCCGGCCGTATCCGGTACCGGGACCAACGCTACGAATGTGTGCGTGTCCTGGAGCGATTCGGTTGTCACGCCGTCCACCCAGGCGTTTGCGCGTCCGAACCCCTCGAAGATGCCCGAATTCGGTGACTTCTCGAACTGGTATTGCCATGACATCCCGCCCGCAACATCTTTCTCCGCGGGATCATCGCGACCGGAAGCCCGAATAACGAAGTAGAAGGTTTTCGACCACCAGGCTTCCGGAGTTTTGACCACATACCCGCTGTCTGCGGGCGCCCACCAGTCCCAGTCGATCGTATCGCCATCGCTGATCGTCGTTCCATCGTGGTTCTCGATCGAGAAAGAGTCGAGCGTGGGCGGGATGTTGCCGACGAGCTGTACCTCCGCGGGCATCGGATCGGACACGTTGAAGAAATCGAAGGCCCTGGCAAATATCGTGTAGTCGACCGTACCGACATTCATACTCATCGTATCGATTACGGACGCCGCATCCGTGTCGACACCGCCGGAGGGGGGCGCCCACGGAACCTGCCCGAAAGAGTTCGGATCCCGCGCAGATGCCCAATCGTGCCGCATCTGGTAGGACCAGCATTTGTTGACGAGGTCTGTACAGTTGGCCGCATCGAACGTGCTGTCGACGCCCTGGTAGTACACGGTGATCCAGCTTCCGTACGGAAGTGTGTCGGGTATCCCGTCCTGGAAATCAATGTCCCTCGCCATCTCGACTTTGTTGACCCACCATCGATTGCGGATTCGAATAATTTCTGTCCGCGGGACGGTACCAACGCCGACGGAAAGCGCGGCCGACCAGTCGGACACGGCGCCCGTCGTCACGGATCGCGCCTGCGAACGCACCGAGTAGGTGCCGGAGACGGTCCACATCGTGTCGGCGCTGTCCGCCGCCTGATAGCCTGTAATCATGCTTGCTCCGTCCGCGTCGAAATCAAAACGGTACTCGACGTCCCCTCCAAGACTCGCCACAGCCCCTCCGCTGCGGTAACGGCTGGACTCCCGCACTTTTGCCATCGGCGGACCGATCGGCGTCATCGGCATCGTGACCGTCTCGGCAACGGGCGGCGCTTGACCGGGCGTCTCTTCGCTCGAGCACCCTCCCAGCAAAGCGAACGTCGCGAGCAACGTCAAAACGACGGATTGAAGCCAGATTACATTTATTTTCAACGGGTTCCCCTCTTTGGTGGCCCAGCGGGGCTTGAGGGCCAACCTGTGCTAATATGCAAGATAGTCGGCGCCCCTCGCAACCGCTTCCTTGTCTGCCAATGACGTAACCGGCAAGAGACTTGAAACCTTCGAGAGCACTTTCGCGTCTCATCTACGAACCCCAACCAGAGGAGGACATCGTGAGAACCATGGTCACCATTGCGCTACTGGTCGCAGGTGTTTGTTTGTCGGACGTGTGCCTGGGTGCGTCGTACACCGTCACTGTCAACGATGATAATCCGAAGACCATTCATGTCTCCGGTGAGTTTGCGCTCGAGTCCAGCACGATCGCGATGTACATCACGCGCTCGCCGCAGCTCGAGGACGGCCAGGCGGCACTGGTTCGAAATCTCGTGATCAAGCGTGCCGACGGCGAACCCGTGACGTACGAATACGCGGGTATCGGAGACTGGACCCTGGCCGCCAATGTTGGAGACATCGTGCATGTCGACTACGACGTGTTGCTCGAACATGACCGGTACGACTGGGGACCCGGCATTGATGAAGTGGCGTACCGTCAGGACGACGGCTTGTTCTTTACCGGCGCTTCCCTCTTTATCGTCCCGGGACACACCTCGACCCATACGATCGACGTTCGTTTCGATCTTCCGTCGGGGTGGAAGGCGTCCACACCATGGCCGTCCGTTGAGATGGGAACCTACAGTGCCCGGAACGTCATGGACCTGGTCAGAAACTGTCTCTTTATGGGAACGCACCTCGAGGAGACCGTTACTATCGGTGACTTCACGTTCATCCTCGCCGTCGGAGACCGTTTCAAGTCAAAGCTGAACCTGTTCGTCGAAGCGATGGCACCGTTGTTGCCCGCGTATGTCGAAATGTTCGGCGGCATGCCGTCGGAGTCCAGGTATCTGGTCGTCATAAACCCGGGAAACCGCTCTGACGGCGGAGCGTTCCCCGGCAGCTACAGTATGCTGATTCGTGGTGAAGTAAACCGGACAAGCAGCGCAGTCTGGGGACACGGTATTGCCCACGAGTTGCTGCATTTCTGGAACGGGCACACGATTGCGCCCGCTTCGAGCTCCGACGAAGAGTGGTTCAAGGAAGGATTTACGGACTATCTGACGATCCTGAGTCTCAGTCGAACCGGCCTCGATCCCCGGGAAACCACCTACCGAAAACTCGAAAATTCCGCAAGGCGATACATCATCGCAAAGAAGCTGATGGATATCACGGATTCCATGCGCGCGGCGGGTGCGGAGAAGCATCGCAAGCGATTCCTTGTTTACGGTGGGGGTACACTGGTAGCGTTTGCACTCGATATCCGGATTCGTGAGGCGACGGAGAATGCAAAAGGAATCGACGAACTTATGAGCCGAATGTACGCGGAGTTCGGTGCGACCGGAAACCGCTACTCATACGAGGATATCGTTCGTATCGCAACAGAGGTCAGCGGGAAAGATCAGAGCGAGTTCTTTGGCGAGTTCGTGGATGGCACCGGCTTTCTCGACATAGGACCGTATTGCGAGTCGATCGGACTTCAACTCACAACGATGATGGACGAGTTTTACATCGCCGAGTTCAGCGAAGCGACACCCGCACAGCGGGCCATTATCGCGTCAATGCTGGGCACGCGCGGTGCCGCGGGTGGCACGGGGATTTCTCGCTGAATCACCCCTCGTCTATCTCAACGTATCCGAGCTCGTCGAGAAACTCACCAATGCACTCCTGAAGCGTCGCTTTTTCGGTGTCAGTGAGTTGTTCCTTCCATTTGTAGTTCATACCGGGAAGCGTCGACGGTATGCGTTTCGTGAAAGCGGCCGACTGGCGCAGCGCGCAAACCCGCGTTATCTCGCCGATAACTCCACGTGTGTCGCGCGCCAGATCCTCGTACCGAATTTCCATGTAGCGGTCACCGAGTAACTCGCGGTGACGCCGCACTTCCTGAACGGTTCGCATCCAATACCGCGCGGACAACTCGATGGGTGGACGTCCTTCTTCCTGCCACTGCGATGCTTTGTACCCGAGCCACCAGATATGCGTGTCGTTCCACCAGGGAACTCGAAGTGTAGAGCTGGCAACGGCACGGCCATCGCGGATCGCGTGAACGTACAACGCGTCGGGAAACATCTTGTCCAGAAGCCCCACGCGGCGATTGTTTGCCGTTTGCTTGCTGAGAAAGCGAGGTTTGCCCGTGAGCCGCAGGTGCCCGCTGATTTTCTCCTTCAGGCGGCGCTGCATCTCGTCGGTCAGTTCTCTCTCTATCCCGTCCACCGTTTGTCCGAAACCGGCGTAATCGTGGTAGATCGCATCCCCCTCGTGGGGCCACGGAATGAGCGCGGATGGTTTGTCGTGGATAATCCTCTTCTTGAGGCGATCACCGATGACAGGTAGATCGTGAAGCCGATGGATGAGTGGAATAGCGCTAACGCGCGGGTACCTCTCGCTGTAGTTGCTGATCC
>JAPUJU010000347.1 GCA_027296025.1 bacterium | reverse complement strand
ACACGTCGTTGAAAAACATCGACGGACCCGATTCGCCGCCGGGCCGCCGCGTCTCCAGTAACGCGTAAACCGCCCCGCCCGCTTTGTCGACCGGATGTGTCACGTGTAAAACCTTCTCTCTACAGATTACTTTCGGGGCAGGAAACCAATACTCGATTCCAGCTCTACCCAGCAACCGGCCGGGCAGATTCCGAATATGCCTGTTCGCTATTCGACGTCCATCGTATCGAGTTTATACCATTTACCGGACACAGCGCGCCACCACCGATATCGGCTAACCGTGTCCGAACTGAAATAGAACTCGATGTTTCGCAGGTAATATGTTGAGATACTGTACGATACAGATTTTTGAGATCACCCGACTCGACGATCCGGTGCGGACGACCGCGCCGTGATCTCGATGTCGTCGCGAGGGCCACACCCGGGATGAGCGGATACGGACATGATTAAACTATCGGGAATTACGAAATCATTTGGCGACCAGCTTCTGCTTAAAGACCTGACGTTCAACATCAACCGGCGCGAACGCGTTGGTCTCGTCGGTCGAAACGGGCACGGCAAGACAACCCTCTTCAAGATCATTCTGGGTCAGCTCGAGACGGATGGCGGCGCTGTCATGATCCCCCGCCGCTATCTCATCGGCCACCTCGATCAGCGCCTTCAATTCAGCGAAGATACGATACTCGCAGAGGCAGCCCTCGGACTGCCGGAGAACCATCTTGATGAAACGTGGAAAGCTGAAAAGATTCTTTTCGGGCTCGGCTTCAGTCGCGCCGACATGGAACTGCCACCCGCACACTTTTCCGGTGGGTATCAGGTGCGCCTCAACCTCGCGAAGGTGCTTGTGTCGGAACCCGACCTGCTTCTTCTCGATGAACCTACGAACTATCTGGACGTTGTGTCAATTCGGTGGTTGTCGCGATTCCTGCGTGAGTGGCCGTCGGAGTTGATGCTCATCACGCACGACCGCTCCTTCATGGACCGCGTGGCGACGCACATCGTGGCAATACACCGAAAGCGCGCCAGGAAAAGCGAAGGAGACACTGGAAAGCTCTACAGCCAGATCCTTCAGGAGGAGGAGATCTACGAGAAGACGCGCTTAAACGACGACAAGAAACGCAAGGACATCCAACGGTTTATCACGCGCTTTCGAGCAAAAAATACGCTGGCAACCCGGGTTCAATCTCGAATGAAATACCTGGAGAAACACGAACAGCTCGATAAACTCGACCGCATCCAGACACTGGATTTCTCATTCAACAACGCGCCCTTTCCGGCAAAAATCATGATAAGCGTCGAAAATCTCTCGTTCGGGTACGGGTCCGACCCGGACCTGTTTGCCGGTCTAGAGTTCGAGGTCCACTCACACGACCGCATCTGTGTGATCGGTCAGAATGGAAAGGGCAAGACGACATTGCTCCGGCTCCTTGCAGGAGAGCTGGAACCGCGGAACGGAACGATTCGAAATCATCCAAAGCTCGAGCTCGGTCACTTTGCTCAGACAAACGTCGACACGCTTCATCCCAACAACAACGTCGTTGAGGAGATCCTCTCGGCCGACGGTAGTCGAGTTGCGCAAACTGCGCGTAACATCGCAGGGGCCATGATGTTCGAAGGCGACAACGCGTTGAAACAAGTGTCCATCTTGTCCGGCGGCGAAAAGAGCCGCGTCATGCTTGGCAAGCTGATCGTGTCCGCCACAAACTTGCTCCTTCTCGATGAGCCGACAAACCATCTCGATATGGACTCGTGCGATTCCCTCCTGGCTGCGGTCGATGCGTTCAAGGGTGCGGTTGTCATAGTGACGCACAACGAGATGTTTCTCCATACCCTGGCTACACGATTCATCGTGTTCGACCGTGGACGCGTCTATCTCTTCGACCGGTCGTACCGGGATTTTCTCGATGAGGTGGGCTGGGAACTCGACGAAACCCTCAAGTCAGCAAGAACCGAGTCGAAGCAAGCAACCAGAAAACCTCTCGACAAGAAAGCCAAGCGGCAGGCACGAGCAAGAATTCAACAGGAACGAACGCGCGCACTGGGGCCGGCACGGAAGCGCGTTGAAGGCATCGAGGCCCGCATCATGGAACTCGAAGCCGAAGTGGAGACAATAGATCAAGCGCTTGCGGACGCATCGACCACGGGCGATGCCTCTGCCATTGCGAAACTTTCGAGACAGAGCGGTGATCTACGACGTCATATCAATCGAAAGTTCTACGAGCTCGAGCTGGCAACGGAAGAACTCGATCGCGTGTCAGTGGAATTCGAGCAGAATCTCAAGGATCTTTCAGGATAAGACTTATTCCTGAGTGCAGACTGAAACACGAGATGATGTTCGCTCGTATTTCCAGAACGCGACAGTTCCCCGAACCCGGGAGGTAGACATGAACAAGCTGCCCAAAATCAGCGGATGGATCCTGGCCGTGCTACTCGGCGGGATGTTTCTCGTGTCTGGAGCCGGCAAACTCATGACCAGCGATGCCACGATGTTCGTCAACTGGGGCTATACGCCATGGTTCATGAAGCTTATCGGAGGCCTCGAGGTCCTGGGTGGAATCGGGCTCCTCGTACCCATGACCACACGCCTCGCCATTTACGGGCTCACCATCATCATGCTTGGCGCGGTATATACCCATATAAACGCCGGTGAAGGGATCAACTTTATTCGCCCGACAGCGTTTCTCATTTTTCTCTGGGCGCTGTGGTGGCTCAGGCGCCCGCGGCCCGTAGTGGAGTCGTAATCCGTTTGCGCCGCAGACGCGCATCTCGTATTCTCGGATGGAACGGCACGTTCACCCAATGCGAGAAAGCGTCTCATGAGTAACGCAACCCAGACCCAGGCCCGGACGGCCCCGGCGAAAACCGTCTCCGAGAATACCGAGAAGAAGTCCGTTTCCCTGGCCAGTGTAAGGCACGCCTTTGTCACGATCGTGTGGCCTCGCAGGAAGCTCGTCTTTATCGGGCTCTTTCTTATCGGTATCAACCGTCTTGCAGGCCTGGTCCTGCCCGGGTCGACAAAGTTCCTCATCGACGACGTCATTGGAGAGGGCAATACCGGCCTGCTCAAGCTGCTGCTGGTCGTCGTAGGTGCGGCCCTGTTCATTCAATCCATCACGTCATTTCTTCTCACGAGATTACTCAGCATCGAGGCACAACACCTCATATCCGTCCTGCGAACCCAGATGCAGAAGCACATCATTCGTCTTCCGCTGGCGTTCTTTGACAACAACAAATCCGGCTCGCTGGTCGCGCGTATCATGAACGATGTCGAGGGCGTGAGGAACCTCGTCGGCACCGGTCTCGTCCAGCTCGTCGGCGGCGTTCTCACGGCCGTTGTCGCATTGATCCTGCTGATTCAAATCAACGCACGCATGACGCTGTTTACCTTTCTTCCGCTCGTCGTGTTCGGGCTGATCTCAATGAAGGCGTTTTCCTTTATTCGACCCATATTCCGCCGCCGCGGGAAGATCAACGCAGAAGTCACGGGGCGACTGACTGAGACGCTGGGAGGTATTCGCGTCATCAAGGGGTTTCACGCGGAATCGCAAGAGTTCGCGGTTTTCGAGCGTGGCGTCGATCGCGTCTTTCAAAACGTAAAAGAGTCGTTGACGGCGACGAGCCTTATCACGAGCCTTGCGACGCTGCTCATGGGGCTCACGAGTGTGATCATTATGGGCATTGGCGGTACGATGATCATAAACGGTCAGATGACGGTCGGTGACTTCGTCGCTTTTACACTTTACCTCGCGTTCCTTGTCGCCCCGATCGTTCAGATGAGCAATATTGGCACGCAGATCACCGAGGCGTTCGCTGGACTGGACCGCATGGAAGAAATCCTCGTCATGGAGCGTGAAGGCGATGAGGAAGGCCGCACCGTCGTGCTCGGCGACGTACGAGGCGATATCGTCTTCGAAGACGTGTCCTTTGCATACGACGAGGGCAATGAGGTTCTGTGCAACATTAGCTTCGAGGCGCAAGCCGGTACCGTTACGGCGTTTGTGGGAAGTTCGGGCTCTGGAAAGTCTACGGCAGCCAGCATCGCCGCATCGTTCCGGATCCCCACGCGCGGCGTCGTTCGCATCGACGGTCACGACCTCTCGACGGTCAGGCTGGAGAGCTACCGAAGCTGCCTCGGCGTCGTGCTTCAGGACGAGTTCCTGTTCGAGGGAACGATCCGTGAGAACATTCTCTTCGCCCGCCCCGGTGCCACCGAATCGGAGCTGACGGACGCCGTTGCATCCGCGCACGTCGCTGAATTCACCGACCGATTCGGAGACGGCCTCGACACACTCATCGGCGAGCGGGGCGTCAAACTTTCCGGAGGTCAAAAGCAACGTGTGTCGATTGCGCGGGCCATCCTCGCCGACCCGCGCATTCTGATTCTCGACGAGGCCACCTCAAGCCTCGATACGGAGAGTGAAGCGCTTATTCAGGAGAGCCTCGCGCGATTGATGGCGGGACGAACAACGCTCGTTATCGCCCATCGTTTGAGCACGATTCGACAAGCCGATCAGATTCTCGTTCTCGAAGGGGGACGCATCGTCGAGCGCGGAACGCACGACGATCTCATCGCAAGCGCCGGCCGGTACCACGAACTCTACACGTATCAGGCAAGAATCTAGTCGCCCCGAATGCACGTCATCGCTCCGGCGTGTGCGGGGAGAGTCTGCGGCGAAACTCCGGCATCGGATGGATGACGCTCGGATCGTCCGAACGTTTGAAGTACACCTGCTGTTCTCCCGCCCACTCTGTTTTCGGCGGCACTCGCCCGTGTTTGACAAACTGTTCGAACAGAGGACCGAGCGGAAGCAGTCGACGGTCGTATCCCGGGGTGATACCCGGTGCCTTGACCGCAAAGAGCGTCGAAAAGCAATCGATCGTGTCTTCCTCCCGAAGCCGGCTTCCCGCCGCTTCCAGATGCGGAACACGAAGACTGATCCGTGATCCGTGATCACTGTGAATGAGAATCGTCATGTCTTCGAAGAGTTCCGCCTCATCGAGCGCGTCGAACATCTGGCCAAACCTCTTCGTCGTGCACGCCACCTGATCCAGGTACGGCGGGTAGCGTTCCGCCCGCGACTTGAGATCGTTCTTCAGCGGCTCCATGTCAGGGTCGTAGCTGTAGAGCCACGACCATGGGTCGCCGCGCATCGTGCAATCCTCGTCGTACGCGTACGGGTAGTGAGGCAGCATCAGATGTACTAAAAACATGTCACCAGGCGTCGCGTTGAGAAGATCGTCGCGCAGGCTCCCAAGAACACCCATGGCGGACAGCGAGCTGAGCCTTACGGGCGGGACGCGAAGATCGACCATGATCTTCGAAAGCCGCGAATACACTCCTAAGATCATCCGCAGTTTGTCGCCTGTCGACATACCGGAACGCTCGATCGAGGAAAGTGTCTCGAGGCCGTACGTGTAACAGCTGGCGATCGGAACTCCCTTTTCCCCGCAGTAGCCAAGAAACTCCGTCTGGTAAACGTGGATCCGGTATCCCTTTTTGCGCATCCGGTTGAGGTACCGGTTCTTTGTGACTCGAAATCCCTTTGTTCCCTTCCGTGTCCGTTTGGTCGCGTATTCTGTGCCTGCCGTATGATCAAAATTGAAGATGTGTGGCAACGATACCCAAGTGTTGTAGTACTGACTGTAGGCCCTGCCGAACACCCGGAATCCCCGATCCACATACGCGTCCCTGAGATTCTCCGCGTGGTAACCATCGCGATCGAACTCCTTCGGAATCCCCTCCACCCCGATATGTTCGTCAAGAATAAGATGGAGGAACACCGGCAGCGATTCGTCTTTGTCGGTTGCCTCCGGAATGTTTCGCGTCCGAACGCCCTTCTGTGAAGCCGGTGAAACGAAACTCGCGCCAAGCATGACGGCGAGAATGACCGCCGTGATTCTCAAGAATCGCCCACGAATAAACCAACCGGCGACAAGGGTTGCACCGAAGACCACCCACAGGAGGGCAGGATTTGGATCGGTCAGCTGGATGTCAAACGTGACCGCTATCAGGGAGGCAAAAACCGGTGCGCGCGAAAACCGCCCGCCGCTTTCCATCAGGAGACCGAACACCAGACCAAGGACGATCAACGCGGTAAAGCAGATCAGAATCTCGGGTCTGATAATCAGGTAGCCCTGATGCCGGATGAAGACAACAAACGGTGTAAGCGACAGACTGATACCAGCGACAATGCCTGCCAGCCAGTCTCGTTGGATGGAATCAGATTTCAATGTGCCGTCAGTTCTCTATGGGAATCGTGCGGGGCGGGGAACGTTTGGAGTTATCGAAGGAGCACCAACTTTCGCGTCTCAACAATATTGCGCACCGCGATCCGGCAGAAGTATACGCCAGAAGAAACCGGCCGGCCACCGGCAACAGTACCGTCCCGGAACGCTGCTTGTGGTCCGGCTCTCGGAAACCACTCCACAGAACCCGTATCACGGATCCCCGTAGTCGGTCCACGCACCGATGAATCCGTGATACCCCCGGTGTTCGACCCGAACAGCCGCTGCGTTGACGAAACGAGCAATATTGTGTACAATTAGGCACCCAGCACCCCTCAAACTGCTCTGCCTAAAGCTCGTTTCGATGCGTATCCCGCATCGGCGATCGACGCGGCATGATGAAACCGAAACTGGTCATATGGCTCTGCCTCCTCGTCGCATGCTCTACAGACAACGCGGTGACACCGGCGAATGACGACCCCCAGGACCTCGTTATGATGACGGCGACACTCTGGGACAAACCATTCTGGGGAGTCGAATACTGCGACGGCGGTGCGGGCCCAACCACCGCCCCGCCGAGTTTCTGGGCGAAACGCTCGTCCGACGGGGCCAGATTCGATGCTGACGTCGCTGGCGTGGCCGCGGCAAGCTTCTGGGCGAAGCGAACCTCTGATGGGGCCCGTTTCGATGCGGATCTCAGCGACGTGATTTACAGGTCCGGGAAACCGAGCCCGCTCGGGTTCGACACGACGCTTTTCACCGGGGAAGCGCTCTATGTCCATCGAGATCGCGGCAACGGCACGATAATCATCACGCGATTCGATGATGTGGAGATCACCGGCTCCATCGAAGCCACCCTCGTGCATCAGCGTAACGTCACGCAGACGGTGACCTTCGTCGGTACGTTCAGCGCCGACCCGTTTCTCGGCACGGTGAGCGTGACGGGCATGATCGACGGCGCACCTTTTGTGAGCGATATCGGAGAAGAGTATTTTCCCCGTGCGCGGGCACGCGTTTGCATTGAAGACGCGTATTTTTCGGAAGGCACCGGGGCATCGATCGCGATTACCATGGAGAAAATTTCACGATCGTTTCTTGGAAGCTACCCCGTGTTTTCAACGCACGGACCCGCGACGATTACCGTGGAGTCCGGCGGCGAGTTCTACAACGGCGTCTCGGGAAGCGTGGATATTCTCGGTGTGGATTCGGTGGCTGTTGAAGATTCCCTCGGCACGGTAATCCGTTATAATAGAGTGATCACCGATGCAACATTCAACCTCATCGGCGTAAACCTGATCGTTTTTGGGGATGAAAATAAGGACACGGTGCGCGTTAACAACGGTGAGCTCTCGCTCCCCGGACCGCTGCCGGGCCCGTAAGGAAAGCAAGTATGCGCCGACCGGAAACCGCCCGTATCGCTGCTCTCTCTGCAAGCGCGCTCTGTCTCGTCCTCATTTATTTTGCCGGATGCTCAGAAGACACGGTCGAACCGGAGCTGCCGCTCGATACCGGGCCGCAGGAAACGTCCACCTGGGAGGTTATTCAGAACCGGATCCTGAACGAAGCCTGCGTGGGCTGCCACATCAGTGGGTCCTCGTTTGCCAGACAGTCCGACCTGGTTCTGACGTCCGATGTGGCGTACAGCCAGCTCATCGAGCGGGTGCCCAACAACCAGGCCGCGCGCGGTGACGGAATGCTGTTGGTGGGCACCGGGGGCCTCGCGAGCCTGGCGAAAAGTTTTCTCTGGGAAAAGATCAACGCGCCGAATCAGGAGCACTTCTTCGCCGACCATCCGCAGTACGGGGGAATGATGCCACTCGGGTTACCGTCGCTGACGAACGGTGAACTCGCGTACCTCAAGCAGTGGATCATCGCCGGGGCGCCGGCCGATAACCACGTCGTGGACCGCGAGCTCTTGAAAGACACCAGCAGGTATGAACCGCCGGAGTTCCTGCCCATGGACCCGCCCGAGTCAGGCTATCAACTGAGCGTCGGCCCGTTTACCGTGGCCCCGAACTATGAACGGGAGTTGTTTTACTACGTGCCACTCGGTAACACGGAGGATGTGTTCGTACAGCGTACCGAAATACGGATGCGCAGCGGCAGTCACCACTTTATCTTGTACCGCTTCGGTGATGACACTCCTCTGGACATGATACCCGACCCGAATGTTATCCGTGACATTCGGGACCCGTCCGGAGAATACATCGTCGACAACCTGCTCGCGACGCAGTATCACCGGTTCCTGCTGGGCACCCAATGGCCGCTGGTAAACTACACGTTTCCGACCGGCGTTGCCATGCGCCTGCCGGCTGATTCCGGGCTCGATCTAAACTCGCACTTCGTCAACCGCTCCAACACACCCTTCGACGGAGAGGTCGTCGTTAACCTGCACACGGTGCCGCTGGAGCAGGTGCAGCGCGTGGCCGAGCCGCTGTTCCTGAACCACAATACCTTCGAACTCCCCCCGAAGCAGGTAACGACCGAGTCGA
>JAPUJU010000346.1 GCA_027296025.1 bacterium | reverse complement strand
GGTGAAGGCGTCGTCGAGTCCACTCGCCACGAATTCGTATCGCCTGCTGGCACAAAAGGTCGACTACCCGCTCCACCTGGGGATTACCGAATCCGGTACGCTCGCCAGTGGCACCGTCTACTCATCGGTGGGCCTGGGAATTCTTCTCGCCGAGGGACTCGGCGACACGATCCGCGTCTCTCTGACGGCGGATGTCGAAGAGGAAGTCAAGGTCGGACGGAAAATCCTTGCCTCGCTCGACCTGGCCACTAACGTGCCGCGCGTCATCTCGTGCCCGTCGTGCGCGCGAAACCATCTCGATCTCTTTCGCATTGCGGAGGAAGTCGAACGCCGAACCTCCGACCTCAAACGGTCAATCAAGATCGCCGTGATGGGTTGCGCGGTGAACGGCCCCGGCGAAGCCCGCGAAGCGGACTTCGGCATTATGGGGGGCAAGGGACACGGTCAGATTTTCGTCGATGGGAAAATCATTCGCAAAGTGCCCGAAGAATCTCTCGTGGACGAACTGGAAAAGGTAATCCGTGCGCGCCTGGGCGAAACCACGTGAGTGATCAGTACGGCCGCAAATCGAAGTACCGCTCCACGAAGAACCGCTTCTCCATGTAGTGCTGTTTCCACCAGGGATAGTAACGATCCAACAGCAGTCCCTCACCGGCGCCCACGTGATAGAATGCCGTACGCCGTAGATCGTCCAGTTCCATCGTTGTTAGTGCCGAGACGATATGTTTCTTTATCCGCGCAGCAACCTCCTCGAACGGCACGAAATCCGAAAGGGCCTCGAACTCGGGCGTTGGTATCCAGGTCGACGCAAGCATCAGCGCGAGCCGGTACTCCGTATAACGTGAGATGCCTTCCTGCCAAACCTGAAACGAAAAGTACCTGTAGTCATCCGCGTCCACCGCGCTTCGGAACTTCCTGCGTGCCTCGCGATACTCCTGGAACTTTTCTTCCCACGTCGCGTCGTCGACCGCCTCTATGGCACCTGCGAGAGACGTGCACAACCCCGAGAACGCCTGGCCGACGGCGGTGGAGTCGTACGGAAAACTGTAGTTCAGCATCCACATACCCGTCGAGTCGCCGCGCGCAAGATCGAGCCCTCCCACCGACTCGTAGTAGTCAGGTTGCGAAAGCTGCCACTGGTGGAAGTGTTCATGCAGCAGGGTGAGTACCCACCGGCTCGAGTGACTCGCTTCGGTGGTCTTCGGACGTCCCATCACGATCGTCGGGACGCCGCCGACCGCGGGAAATGTCGCCTGAAGGTCCGTCTCGAACACCCGGTCTCTCGTATACACGTCGCTTTCGACGAGCGAGTCATATCCGGCGGATGTAAAATCATCAGTCGGTTGGCCATGGTAGACGAGGTATTCCCTCTCCTCGGTGACGAGCAGGATTGCAAACGGCGCACGGCTCCACCCCGCCCAGATGTTGTCACCGAATCGGCCTACGATTTCGCGGGCTTCGGCGATGCGAATCGCATCATCGCGCGGAAGCGCATCCTGTGCGCCGACCGCGCCGAACCCAACGATAGTAAGGGCGATTTCGAGTGTGAAGAAGAATATCAGGGAGTGGACGCGTCGCATCCAATTGTAAACCTTTCGCTTGCCAAGAGAATAATACACGATCCGTGGACATTCAATAGAAGGGACAGCCTTATCGCTCGCGGTGGAATTTTCGAGGTCGGCGAATCATCCCCACAGCCGGGGCTTGACGACCATGAGGTAGAGCGCGATAAGGGGCAACAGAGTGGCAATCCCGCCCCACATCGTCCAGCGGCGATGGATAACATAGAACCGGTCGGACAACGCAATGTGGAGTTCGCGTGCTTCCCGGGTCAACTCGACCATGCGCTTCTGGAGCGGAACGAGGACGGCCCCCCAGATGATGCCGGATACGAGAAACAGCGCGAGCGACATGTCGACCCAGCTCGCTCCGCCCAGACCGCCGAATGGTTCGAGTATCAGGAGCCCGGGGATAAGAATCAGAATCACGCCGGGCAACGTGAACATCCAGTCGGCACGAATCACGGCCTTGCACGCAAAGTCGATTGTGTTCGCATCTCGAGTTCGCTTGGCGATGGTCATCCACATCGCGGTAACGATGACATTCCCAAGGAAGAGAACGGCGCCGAACACATGCAGAAACACCAGCAGCTGCCGTGTTCGCGGCGCTATATCAACAAATGCGAAGGCGGGTTCTGTAATGGTAGCCGTCAAAAGCAATGCAATCGGAACGGTCCACAAACGGTTCATGGTTTCCCCAATCTGTCCTCCGGTGTGTCGCTCGGTGCTCGAAGAACTATATTTTCAACGTGCCCAGCGTGCCGAAATTCATCACCTTGCCGACCGGATACACATTGATCCGGTTGTCCCAGTATGGTGTTTTCGAATAAAACCAGTTCAAGATGGCTCCGGGATTCCGGGCAAAGTCCGGATCATCTGCTTTCTTGCTGTCGAGCTCTTTCTTCAGCGCAGGATTCCTTGCGATCATCTCACGTGCCATCGTTTCCATCACGTACGAACTAGCATACTCTTTTTGTTCGAAAATCCCGTCAAAAAAACCCCACTGAACGTACGAATCGGGCGCTTCCGGTTCGAGGATGTGTGCTGCAACTCGCGCGTTCTTTTGATCCATCTTGATGACGACCGTGCCGGCGGGAAACTCGCGGCTCTCCGTGATCGCCTCGACCTCGTACGTGACGGGGTGCCGGCCCTCGTAAGGGTCTCCCCGCCACGACAGATTCTTGAAGCGATACGACGAAACGGGTACCGTCTGCGAACTCTTGAGGCGGCTCGTCTCTACCCCATGTAGCTCGATACGTTCGATCACGGCAGTCCACTCCGGCGGGATCAGGTACGCCGCCGGCAGATCGACGGCGGCGGTAGCAACATTCTTGTCGTAATACGTCACGGGAAACGTTTCCGGGACGTCCGAAAACTGGAACCAGGTCCCACCGCTTAATTGGCTTTCCACCTTTTCGTAAGCGAATCCTTTGAACTCGATTTCCCTTCCGTCGCGATCATAGTCGTATGACACCGCAAACGGCTCCGCCCGGAAGGTGTGGCTCTTTGTAAAGTCCTCCGATGCTTTGATCGCTTTTCTGAGACTGTCTCTTTCACGTCCGAGCAACTCGACGGTCTGTTTCAGCATTTCGTACGTTGCACTCACGCGTGACTTGTAGTCTTTGAGCATATGGGTTTCGATCAAAAGTCCGGGTCGATTGCGCAACGCGGTATAGCCTGTCGAGAACCGTGGTGTCGACACCCAGGACTTCATGCCGGATCGCGGGTTCGACCACTCGAGCAGGTAAACGTACGGAAAGATCTCGTAACCGGACTCCATCATGGACACCTTCATCGAGGCGAGATATCTCTGTCGTGTCCACTCGGTGAGAGCCGGCGCCTGGTTGCCCAGCGTCTCGACGAGGTACGTCAGCTCGTACTGGTAATCCGCTCCATTCGTTACGTGGCAGTCGACGAAGAAGTCGGGCTCCCACTTGTTGAAAAGCTCGATCCACGCTCTCATTTCGGGTGAATCGACCTTCAGGTAGTCACGGTTCAGATTCAACGTCTGAGCCGTTACCCGCCACCCCATCTCCTCCGGACCGTTCTGGTTGATCCGATTGTAGGGACCAAACCGTTCGTGCCCGTCGACGTTGAAAATCGGAATAAAGAGGATTGTCACCCTGTCCAGCAGCTCGGGAAATTTCTCGTCGACGGCGATATCACGCAGCAACATGAACCCGGCGTCCTTGCCGTCAATCTCACCCGAGTGAATTCCCGCCTGGATTAGAAGAACCGCCTGGCTCTTGCGGCGAACACGGTTGTGAGTAAAATTCTCGTTCTTGTTCGCAATGAGGAGCGGAAGGTCGCGTCCCTGAGGGCTTTTGCCGAACGTCGTGTAGTTCACCCACCTCGACCCGCCGGCGAGCCGCTTGCAGTAGTCGATCGTTTCCACATATCCGGGCGTTTTTGTGTAGCCGGACTCCTCGTAGTATGTGGCCAGCTTCGTTTCAGCCGCCGCTGTCGACGTGACCATCAACAGAATAAGCCATAGTTGTTTCATTCGCCCTCCTTCGAGTCGATCAAGCGACCGATTGCAAACGGTGACAGGTCAAACTTCGATTCTCCGTCAATCGCCAGATCTGCGACGATCTCTCCGACGACCGACGCAAACTTGAAACCGTGCCCGGAGCACGGGCTGACAATCAGCACCTGATCGTGTGCCGGGTGTCGGTCGATAAGAAAATGTTCATCCGGCGTGTTTGTGTACATGCACACGAGCGCGCGTGCCATCGTCCCGCGCATTTCGGGAACGAACGTATCGATCAGTGTCTCCATTTCCTTAACTTCTTCATCCGCGATATCGCGCTCGATACGGTCTAGATCGGTAATTTCTCCCTGGTGGTGCAGGGCGATTTTCACCCCGGTCCCCAGATCCGGGATCACATAGAACAACGCGCCCTCGCGGTACTCCCATGCAAAAAAGACTAAGTTGTCAGCGTCAAAGCGCTCGGGTTCCTTCTCGGGCTGGACCCAGTGGAGCACCTGCCTCTCGATCGTAAGCGGCAGCGTGAGGTCGGGCAGCAGGCCGCCCAGCCACGCTCCCGGTGAGAGAATGAGTAGCTCCGCGCGGCAGGTACCGTTCGCACTTTTGACTTCCACACCGTCGCCATCCACCGACCAGGATTCCACTGGTTCATCGAAGTGAAACTCGGCGCCTGCCTCAGCAGCCAGGCGAAGGTGCGCTTCGACACACTTCTCCGGCAGTAACACCCCGGCGCGTCGTTCGAAAAGTCCGACTGTATCCGGCCCCGGGTTGAGCACAGGGTACCGTTTATGTACTTCCCGGGCCTGGAGCATTTCGTAATTTAATCCGTGTCGGTCTGCGCTCAAGCGCGTGCCGGAGATCAAGGTCCCGTCCGGCGGCCCCAGAAGAATGCCGCCCGTCTGAACGAGGAGATTTTCACTCGATTGCGCCTCGAGCTCGTGCCAGCTCTGGTAAGCGCGTTGCACAAGCGGAACGTACAACGGATGCTCGAAGTACGCTTCACGAATCACGCGCGACTCGCCGTGCGTCGAACCCATGGAGTGGGGCGGCGAATAGCTATCGAATGCAACCACCGACTTGTGGCGACGAGCCAGCTGGTAAGCGGCCGCGCTCCCAATCGCGCCGAGGCCGACGATAGCAATGTCAAAAGATTGACTCATGGAAAATTCGAAATCGCGCTCGGACAGCGCGTCGGTGGATTCCTGCTCATGCAAGTGTCGCCACTCCCGGGGAAAATACCACTATTCAGCCGCGTGAGTCACTGCGTTTGCGAGGCGATCGCAGCTGCGTGCCGCCGGCCACCGGATAGATCGTGGGTTGACTTTCATGCCGATTCAAGCTAACGTAAGTGTGTATTGTTATGACACTTAACTCTCTTGGTCTCGTACTGATCGCCGCCATGGCGGGGGTGCCCGGTTGCACGGGCTCGCGTGGCCCGGCGAACAATGGCACGAATGTTCTCCTGATCGTTCTCGACACCGTTCGCGCGGATCGATTTTCCTGTTACGGCAATGCGCGTCCGACCACTCCGGGGATGGACCTTGTCGCGCAGAATGGCATTCGGTTTGAAAATTTTTATTCGAACTCAAGCTGGACGCTGGCTGCGCACGCCTCTCTCTTTACCGGCACATACCCGGCGCGTCACCGGGCAACGCAGGAAACGCTGAGCCTCGGCGCCAGCCCGACCACACTTGCGGAGATCCTCTCAGACGCTGGCTACGAGACCTTCGGCGCGTCGCTGAACGGAGTAGTCAGCATCAAGAGCGGGTTGACGCGTGGCTTCGAAACGTTTGTCGAGGCGTTCCGCCGGGAATTCAAGGCGACGATCAAAAACGAGACGGGACATTTGAACAATATCGCTTTCAAACGGTTCCTGGAGACGTCCGACCGGGAGCAGCCTTTTTTTGCCTTTCTGAATTACATCTCAGCACACGCGCCGTACACGCCGCCGGAACCGTATCGTTCCCGAATCCTTGACGGCACGATTCCGGAGGAACGACTTACAAGAGCGGCGAAGCTTCGCATGACGGATCACTATATGGACGGGTCGGTGACCGAAGAAGATTTCTCAGTGTTGAGTCAACTTTATGACGGCGAGGTCAATTTTCTCGATGATCATATTATCCGGCTGCTGAACATACTCAAAGAGGACGGGCGGCTCGAAGAAACGCTGGTCATTATCACTTCCGATCACGGTGAAAATATCGGGGACCACGGTCACTTTGCCCATGTCTTCAGCATCTACAACACTCTGCTGCACATTCCACTGATCGTTGTACTTCCGCACGGCCGCAACGCCGGAGAGGTCCGGACCGATACGGCTCAGTTGCTCGATCTTTTTCCAACGATTCTTCGTCAGTGCGGAGTCGACTACGACGAACCTCCGGAAGGGCGCGACCTCTTCTCGAACGGGGCGGCGACCGTAAACGCCGATGTCATGGCCGAGTATTATTATCCGAGGCAGGTACTGTCTGTGTTCGACCGGGAGGAACTGATCGACAACCTCGAACGCTTTGCACCGTACATGCGACGGTTACGTGCAGTGCAGAACGGCGAGTACAAACTCATCTGGGGATCCGACGGCAGTCGCAGGTTGTATCACATCGGCGAGGCGCCAGGCGAGAAAGACGATCTCCTTTCGGGCGGAGGCGATCATCCGATGAAGAGTGTGATGCTCGCGAAACTCGAGGCATTACTCGAAGTGCATCACGGCGATACGCCGATCGATCCGGTGCCGCCGGTGGGTTGGATGGTTTCGGGAATGGAGGAAGAGATCGATGATCCCGAGCTCATCGAGCGGCTTCGAAGTCTAGGCTACATCCGCTAGCCTCAGGACGGCCATCAGCCGTCGATTACGTTACGCTCCCGGTCGAAAAAGAATTCCAGCCGCCTGGGCCGCCCGTTTTCCTCGCCTTCGACACGCACGTAGAGTTTGTAGTCCGACTCCCGCCTGTAAACGATGATTTTCGGAAAGTCGTGCTGCGGATTCTCGAACACCGCTTCGTCCTTCGTGATTCGCGTCAACTTGAACCACACTTCGTCCAGATTCTGTGGGACGTCTGCGACATAGTAGAGCACATCGTCCTGAACCTGAATGCGCAGGCGTTCAGCAAGCAACGTGTCTCCGTTAAAGACCCGGAAACCCTGCCCTTCCATTCGATAGTCGTCGGTTATTGCCCAGCGTTCGAAAACCGTGGCTGTCGCCCGCTCCGACTTCCACGTCCCGACGAGCCAGTGGAGCCGCTGAAAATCGCCAGGGCCCCATCCGGAACTCGACGTACCCGCGCAACCCGCCAGGAGAAACGAAACTGTAAGAATAGGGATGCAGAGTTTCACCGGACCTTCCACTCGTATGTCTCGCCTTCGACGAGATTGATCAGTCGCCGCTCATACATCGTCAGCGAGATGCGTTCCTTGAATGCATCGACCGGCTCGCGGTAGTAGGAGAAAGTGTTGTGATTGATCGGCAGGATGCGTTTCGGCTGAAACATGAAAACGAACTGCATGGCCTCTTTGCCGTCGAGAGTCACCGCGCTCCCGTTGGTTTCGACAGCACCAAGATGCACAACCAGCAGATCGATCTGACCAAACCGCTCCTTGATCTCCCTGGTATCGGAGAACCACAGCGTATCGCCGGTCCAGTATGTCAAATGCGTCCTTTTGCCGTCCGTGAACCGGATCATGTACCCGTTCGCGTCTCCAGACCTCCGTGAATCGGGCAGCCGCGTCGGGACGGCCGTTATCTCCATGGTGTACCCCGACTTCTCGCGAACGGCGTGCTCCCACCAGTCCAACGTCGTGACATTTTCGAAACCCTCTTCGACCCTCGATTTGATTCCTCTCTCTGGAGCAAACGCGCGAACGCGCTTGCCGATTCGCGACGCAGCTTCGGTGTCGAAGTGATCGACCTGGTTTCGCGTGACTAGAACTGCATCGAGACCATCGAGCGAGAATTCTGGAAGGCTTACCGATCGGGAGACCTGCCGGGATTCACCATCGCCGAAAACAGGGTCGCACAGAACGCGAAAGTTCCCCGCCTCCAGTAAAAAACTCGGTCCGCCAATCCACTGGAATTTCATGGTCTCTGACGCCTTGTCGCAAGGTACGACGAGTGACTCATAGACAGTCCACAAAAAGATATACTGACCGGGGAGAGGATATCACACTACCTGGTCGTGGAAAAGCTCGCACGCGGCGGCGTGGGCATGGTTTGCTGTGTGGAGGATCCTCCCTTGAAAAAAGCTGATTTTGGAGATACCATGTAGTTGTATCGTCCTTGCCGTTCGCGTCTTAAGAAATCCCGATCCACCCGCAGCATACGAGCGATCGTACTATGTCCGACCGTGCCATTCTGCATGTCGACATGGATGCTTTTTACGCATCCATAGAAATCCGCGACGATCCCACACTCCGCGGGAAACCGGTCATCGTTGGTGGCCTGCCCGAGAGCCGCGGCGTCGTCGCGGCAGCCTCGTATGAGGTGCGCAAGTACGGTATCCACAGCGCGATGAGCTCGTACCGTGCGCGGAAACTCTGCCCCCACGCGATATTTGTGCCCGGGCGGATGTCGCATTACGCGGATGTTTCAAAACAGATTTTCGCCATACTTCGATCCTACACACCACTCGTCGAACCGTTATCGATCGACGAAGCGTTTCTCGATGTGTCGGGTAGCCGGAACCTGTTCGGCACGGCGGTCGACATCGGGCGAGCCATCAAGAAACGGATTCGCACCGAAACCGAGTTGACCGCGTCCGTCGGTGTGGCTCCCAACAAGTTTCTCGCGAAACTTGCAAGCGACCTGGAGAAGCCGGATGGACTCGTGGTCGTGAAAGCGGACAGGGCCGCCGCGCTCCTCGCCGATCTGCCGGTCGGAAAAATCTGGGGCATCGGAAAAGTCGCGCAGAAATCCCTCGAGACCATCGGCGTCCGCACCGTCAGGGAGATGCTGGATTGTCCACGCGAGCGCCTCAATGGTGTATTCGGATCCAACACCGGTCGGCTTCTCGAACTCGCGCGGGGTATCGACGAACGGCCCGTCGTCGTGGGTGAAGCGGCGAAGTCCATCGGCGCCGAAACCACTTTCGCGAAGGACATCTCGGATGAAGCAGACCTTCGTATTTACCTGACGACGTTGATGGCTCGAGTTGCGCGTCGCCTTAGAAAGAGCGGGTACCGCACACAAACCGTTCAGCTGAAGGCGCGCTACGCGGATTTCAAGACGGTTACGCGCGCCGTGACGCTTCCTGAACCCACGACGTCCACAGAGGTGCTTCAGAATGCTGTCCGCAATCTGTTCGAATACCGGCTCGGTCGCAAGGGAAGAGCGCTGAGACTCATCGGCACCTCGGTGTCGAACCTGACATCACCCGTCGGTTCCGAACCAATGTTGTTTCAGGATGAGAAGCTGGAGCGGCAGGGAAAACTCGACACGGTCGTTGATGCCCTTCAGGACAAGTACGGGTCGAAAACGATCTGGAGGGGTCCGCAAAGGATGGCTGACGACGTCTCGCGTTTCACACGAAAAGAAACCGTAAGTGATTCCGAAGAAGATTAGTGGTGGCCGATGTTCTCGACGATGGCGTAGCCGAAGAGGACCATGAAAACCAGTGCGCCCGTCGCTCCCGCGACAACGTTCCACAGCCTGGGTTTGATGGAAGCGGTGAGGCAGAATTCGCCGTCCGTTTTCTGTGCACGAAGCTTGAGCACGGCAAAGAGATTCAGCACCACACCCAGCAGACTTCCGCCGAGGAGCAACATGGGACTCATGAGGATCTGTCGCGTCAGCGAATCCGCTGCAAACCAGCGAAACGGGTCGACCCAGGGCTCGATGCCGATTTCGTACCGCATCACATTGACGTAGACGAAGAGAATGGCCGGCAGCAGGAACAACCAACCGATTGCGGTCAGCAGATGAGATTTCTTCGGAATCATGACAGTCATTTCCATATCGGACAGCCAGCCCTTGGGAAAGGTTCCCTAGTTGAAATTCCAGTTGACGATCGGGAGCCATCGCAGCCACTTGGAGTTGTTGCCTGCGAAGTTCAGCACGCCGAGCTGGAGTCCTTTCAGGTGCTTCGCCTGGTTGAAAAGACCGAGCTGCACACCCACGCTTTCACCCCGCACGCGGTTCCACGCTGCAAAAGTCAGGCCGTACACATCCCAGAAGCCGCTGTAAACCGAGGTCAGGCCGATGCCGGTCAGCGAGCCGCCTCCCATAGCGAGCCCGGCTGTCGTCAGCCATCGCAGGTCGTCGCCACCCGCCGCCAGGGCGGAGATCACTGCTCCGCGCGATTCAGATACGCCCACGCCAACGACGCCGATGGCGAGCCCGCGCATCTCGTCCGCACCGACGCCGATAAAACCAAAGAAAATGCCTTCGAGCACCTCCCCACCGACCCCGATGCCGCCCAGACCGATACCCCGGATGTAGTTACCACCGATCCCGAGGCCTCCGATGGCCAACCCCGTAATACGTTCCCCGCCGACCCCGATTCCACCGATCATGATACCGCCGAGTTCCTCGCTGCCCATACCAATGATCCCGACCGCTACCCCCATGATACTCTCCGACGAGGCCATTCCGACGAGGCCGAACGAGATCCCTCGTATGTTCTCAGCGCCCAGTCCAACCAGCGCCAGGGAGATGCCGTTCAGATCTCGCCCGCCGGCCCAGAGCAGGTTGAGGGACGCTCCGTTCACAACCGCACGCGGGTTGTCTCCGGGGGTCCACAAGGTCAGGTTGATTCCGTTGACGCGTTTCAAACCCGCATCGCGGAAATTCACGCGGAGTCCGTTTACCCGTTCGACGTTACCGAGACCGATTCCGTAGTCGTTGTAACCGAGCAGAAGCCCACCAGCACGGCCCTCCGTCGCATGGAGAGCCGTGGTGGTAACAAAAAGTATGAATAGTATCAGGCGTCTCGTCATTTACCGTTGGCCAGGGTAATCGTGACTCCCCAGTTCCACATGTCCCGAGGCGGGCTCGCGTTCCAACGTTTGAAGGAATGCGAGCCATCGGACTCATAGTAAACGACATACTTGCCTTTCTCAAGAGTAATTGTATCGTTGTAAGAGCGGTTCTTCTTCGCACCACCAGCGTGATCGGTCCGTCGATAGGTCATTTCCCAAACCACGCGCCCGGTTTCGCTATTTTCGATCCACGCGTAGTCGTACATCCGCCCGTTCGTTCCCTCACCGAGAGCATAGATTCGAACATTCGCGTCTTTCTCAAGTTCAAAGCGCTCGTTACGAATGGCATTGTTGCCGATCTTCACGATGCTGGCGACAATGTTCTTGTCCGCCTCTTCTTCGTAGGCTGCGATATTTTTCATGTCGCCCTTGTTCAACACCATCAACGTCAATCCCCAGCGATCCTTGTCGTGCGGCGCTGCGGTATTCCAATCGCGGTATGAATGCGAACCGTCCGTCGCCGTGTAAGCAATGTAGTTGCCCTTCTCAAGCGTGATCACGTCGTCGTAGGCGCGATTCTTTTCGCCTCCGCCCGCATGTTCGGTTTTGCGGTACTCCATCTCCCAAACTACTTCACGGCGGTTCGCGTCGACGATCCAGCTGTAATCGTACATGTCGCCTTTTCGTCCCTCGCCAATCGCATAGATTCGAAACTCAGTCGCCTTTTTGACCGCGAAGCCCTTGCTCTCGAATTCGTTGTTGCTCATTCGAATGAACTCGACGACGACATTCTCCATTGTCGGCTCTGTATACTCGCCGACTTTCGCGTAGCGGGCCATCTTCGGATCCTCAAGCTGAATCGTCAGACCCCAGAAGAACGGATCATCGGGCGGACGGCGATTCCAGTCATCGAAGTGGTGGGAATCGTCCGACACGACGAATACCGCGTAGCTTCCCTTCGGCAACGAGATCGTATTTTTGTAAACGCGGTTTTTCCTGGCGCCCCCCGCGTGTTCGGTTCGCCGGTAGTTGAACTCCCAGACTTTCCTGTTCGTTCTCGTATCGATGATCCAGCTTGCGTCGTAATTTCCTTCTTTGTTCGCCTCACCGATCGCGTAGATCTGCAGGTCCAGATCCCGGTCGAGTGTCAGCGAAAACTTTTCGTAGCGATTGCGCTCGAGTTCGGTGACGGATATCAGCACGTCCTTTCGAAGTTTCTCGTGGAAGGCGCTGATGTCACTGCTGGATAGCTCGCGGCCGCTACCGGTGACCTGCACCATGAACTTGCGCGAGGCTCGACGGAAATCATTGTAGTCATAGTCGCGCTTGAACCAATCTCCCCAGTCACTCCCACCCTCGTAGTTAGGGAACGTCGAGTAGTAAACCTCGTACGTACCCTTGCGCAACTCGACCTCATCCTTGTATTCGCGGAGGTCGTCGGTCACACGTTCGGACTCCGCGTCCCAGAGGGTCCAGACCACATCACGGGTCTCCGCATTAAGAATCCACGCCGAGGACATTTCGAGGTCGTGCCGGCGGCTACCCTGGCGGATCCCGATTACCTTGATCTCCAGG
>JAPUJU010000345.1 GCA_027296025.1 bacterium | reverse complement strand
GCGTATCATGCAGAAAATCCGCGTCAATCCGTTTCGGTGTTACCAGCTGAGCTTCTGGGCAAAGACGCAGAATCTCGAACCGAGTCATCTTTTCCGTGTCGAAGTGTGGGGCCGGAGCGAGCGACGCCTGATGACCTTTACCCCGCGCATGCAGGCAACGGAAGACTGGCGACGGGTGACCGTCGGGTTCAACAGTCTCGATCGGAACGAAGTGCTCGTTTACATCGGAGTCTGGGGTGGTCTGCGGGGCCGTGTCTGGATCGACGACATCAAGATCCAAGAAGTCGGGATCGTGAATGTACTACTCCGCCCCGGTACGCCGGTGACGGTTACCTCCGCTGATGGCCGCACGATGTTCGAAGAGGGCCGAGACTTCGAGCCCATTGTCGACGAGAACCTGAATTACCATGTCGACCACCCGGAAGTCTCGATCGATATTCTCCCGGGGGGTAGGATTCGCGATGGTGACCGGCTGCGCGTGACGTATTATCAAGGGCTCGCGCTCATGAACAGCCAGATCGCGATGTGCATGTCGGAGCCGGAGGCGTACGTGCTCTGGGAGCGCGAGATCGAGATAGTGAGAGAGCACCTCGCGCCGAAACGTTATTTTCTTGGCTTCGATGAAGTTCGCCAGGGAGGCTGGTGCAAGAGGTGCGAGCAGCGTGGACTGACGGCCGGTGAAATTCTCGGCGACTGCATCACGCGACTTACCGAGATGATCCGATCGAGAGACCCGGGTGCGGACGTATTCGTATGGAGCGACATGCTGGACCCCAACCACAACGCCGGCGAGAGCGACTTCTTGTTCAAGGGTGATTTCTCGGGATCGTGGAAACACATTCCCGACGATCTGATCATTGCATGCTGGTGGTTCAAGGAGCGAAAGAAAAGCTTGCAGCACTTCGATGACCTCGGCCACCCAACCCTTGCTGCCGGATATTACGATGCGCCAACACCTGAAGCGGCGATTGAGAACGCCAGGGGTTGGCTGGAGGCGCTGGGCAAGACTCGTGGGGGCTGTGGCATCATGTATACGACGTGGCGCGATCAGTACGATGACCTCGAAGTTTTCTCCGACGTGATCAGTGGTTATAAAGAGAAATAGTGCGAGCCGGAAACGGCGTGATATAGTCCGCGATACGCGTTAAACAGGGGAGGCCAATTTGATGCGAATGACCATGTCCGTTTTTCTCATGATTGGAGTGGCGATGTTTCTAGTCTCATGCGCGACCTCGGAATCCGAGGATCAGCGGTTCGAGCAGATGGCCGCCGACTACATCGAAGAGTTTCTCAAGATGAACCCCGAATCGGCGACGGCGCTTGGCGACCATCGTTTCGACGACCGGATGAACGACTATAGTGTTGACGGTGTCCGAACGAGTCTCGAATTCAACCAGAACGCGCTCGAATCGCTCGAGCAGATACGGCCCAAAAAGCTCAGCAAAATAAACCGGATCGACTACGCGATTCTTCGGAACCGAGTGGAGGGGACGGTCTTTCGCCTTGGCGAGCTCAAGGAGCACGAGTGGAATCCACTCTCGTACAACATCGGGGGGGCGATTTACTACCTGATCGCCCGTGACTTCGCACCCCTCGAGCAACGTCTGGAAAACGTTAGAGCGCGGCTGGAACAGTTCCCGACCGTGACTGCGTTTGCAAAGTCGAACCTGAAGAACACCCCGAAAGTGCATGTCGAGACGGCTATCCAACAGAACAAGGGGACGATCAGCCTGATCGAGAACGAGCTGCAGCAAATCATCGACGAAGCGGATCTCGACAAAAAGTTCGTTCGCAAACTGAACAGGGCGAGGAAGAAAGCCACCGATGCGCTCGGCTACTATGGCGGCTGGCTCGAGTACGATCTGATGCCGGAAGCGACCCTGGATTTTCGGATCGGCGAGGACCTTTTTCGGAAGAAACTTCACTATGTGCTTCACTCGGATCTCGGTATGGAAGAGATTCTGCGTCGCGCCGAAGTCGATCTGGTCGAGACGCAAAACCAGATGATGCAGATTGCGATGCCGATCTATAACGGGCTGATTGCTCAGCAGGGTGCTAAGAACGGCTTTGTCGATAAATGCATCGTCATCAAGACCGTGCTGGATCACCTTGCGGAATCTGTCCCGGATAACGAGACGATCGTGACCAAAGCCGAACAGTCCCTCGCAGAGTGTATAGAGTTTACGAAAGCGAACAGCCTTGTCACCGTTCCGGACGATCCCGTCGAGCTGATCGTGATGCCGGAGTTTCAGCGGGGTGTTGCGGTGGCGTACTGCGATGCGCCCGGGCCGCTCGAGGCGGAAAGCAAGACCTTCTATGCGATCTCACCGACCCCAAAGGACTGGACGGAGGATCGCGTCACATCGTTCTTCCGGGAGTACAACGACTACATGCTCCACGACCTGACGATTCACGAAGCCGTTCCCGGGCACTACCTGCAGCTCGCACACTCGAACCGGTTCCAGGCGCCGACAAAAGTACGCGCGATTTTTTACAGCGGACCGTTCGTCGAAGGCTGGGCCACGTACGCCGAACAGCTGATGGCCGAGAAGGGGTACGGCGGGCCGGAGGTTCACATGCAGCAGTTGAAAATGCGCCTTCGCATGATCATTAACTCAATCATCGACCAGAAAATCCACACCGCCGGCATGACGGAACAGGAGGCGATGGACCTGATGATGAACGAGGGTTTTCAGGAAGAGGGTGAGTCGGCGGGCAAGTGGCGCCGTGCGTGCATGACGTCCACACAGCTTTCCACGTACTACGTCGGGAACATCGAGGTGAACGACATCCGCAAGGCGTATGAGGCGAAACACGGGACCGGCAATATGAAAGAGATGCACGACAAGATGCTGTCGTTTGGCTCGCCCCCCTCGAAGTATGTAAAACAATCGATGGGATTGTAGCCCCGACAAAAGCCCGGGCCGCTGTTTACAGCCCGGACTGAATCATTGTACGTCTGTCGGAGGATGCTACGGCTCTGTGTAATAGATGACAAGCTTCGGGCGTTCCGACGTCACTGAACGCTGGCGCGTTGCGAAGCGCTTCGCAGTCTGGGGCGTACTCTCATCTTCAGCGATGAGGATCCACCCGTGGTTACTCGCCGGCGTGCTGATCCACAGTTTAACGTCGCTGACCATATTCGCCGTCGATCCCCATGTCTTCGGGCCGATCGAGTCTCCGACCCGGAGGTTGCTGCTCTTCGTACTCGAGTAGTCACCGTCACCGCCCGGTTGGGCCCAGAGAGTCGCCGGGTAAAGGCGGTGCAGCCACGTCGCGTCGTTTGTTTCCGCCTGGGCACCTTTACCCTCGTTGGGATTGAGCGGCGCGGACGGTCCCTCTCCCCACGAGTTGGTCAGCAGATGCAGGTCTTGCCATCGTGGACCGTTGAGCCCGCCGGGCGGGTTGTTCAGATAGAGTGTTAAAAAAACGGCGTCGATTGTTGACCCGGCCGGAATGCCTGCCGAGGCGATGTCGAACTTGAACACGGCTCGCCTGATTTCCGGGGGATCCGGATTGCCCCCCGGTGAGGGAGTTCCCTTCGTGACACCGACAAACATCCACTGCCCGATGCCGTTGCTGATTTCGCCCCCCGTGTCTTCGTACAAGGTATTGTCGAGAGAGGAGACAAGCGTCTTGCTGGGGATCGGTGGAGGCGGTGGAATCACCGGGTCGTCGTCCCCGCCGCACCCGAAGAGGAGCAGAAGCGCGAGAAAGAGTGCACTACGAAGAAGAA
>JAPUJU010000344.1 GCA_027296025.1 bacterium | reverse complement strand
CGTGACGGGGATGACTTTCACTACTTCATCCGGAAGAAGCAGGACTAGCGTCTCGCGCGGATTTCGCCCGCGAGTTTCGCAGCGCGGGTCCTGTCGCCGATTACCCCCACCGTGCTCGCAAAGCTGCGCGCGGCTCCCATCGGCGCCACCCGCGGGCGAGAAACGAGCAACCGTCATCGCGATCCCGTGGACATCGCGAACGGATTTTGTTACGTTGTTACGGTCATTTGAACGAAGTTATCCGAAAGGACACGATGAACGAGGGTAGGAGAATACGGCTCACGAAATACGCGAAATGCGCTGGCTGAGCGTCCAAATTTGACGCAACGGGTTTGCGTGAGATACTCAAGAGCTTCCCGCTCCAGGTCGATCCGAATCTGATTGTCGGTTATGATGGTGTCGATGACGCCGGAGTGTATCGTATCGATGATGAGCGCGCCGTCGTGATGACCGTGGATTTTTTCACCCCGGTTGTGGACGATCCGTTCGACTACGGACGAGTTGCCGCGGCAAACTCGCTGAGCGACGTGTATGCGATGGGCGGTCGCCCGTTCGCCGCGCTGAATATTGCGGCGTTCCCGGAGAACGAATTGCCTAACGAAGTGCTCGGCGACATACTGCGGGGGGGTGCCGCGGCCACGAAGGATGCGGGCATTGTGATCGCCGGGGGGCACACGGTGAGCGATGCGGAGATAAAGTACGGTCTTTCCGTCGTGGGACTGGTGCACCCGGACCGGATCATTACGAACGGCGGCGCTGTGCCGGGGGATACGCTGATCCTGACCAAAGCGATCGGCACGGGTGTCCTGACGACAGCGCTGAAGGCCGATGACCTGCCGGACGCCGAGTACGAGGTGCTCATCGCATCGATGGCGACGTTAAACCGTGCGGGCGGTGAGTTGATGGAGAAATACGGCGTTCGCGGTTGCACGGACATCACGGGCAACGCACTCGTCGGGCACGGGTTCGAGATGGCGGAGGCAAGTGACGTCGCGTTGGAGATTCGAGCGGCCGACGTGCCCGTGCTGCCCGGGTCACGTACTGCTGTTGAAAAGCGGTACCTCACCGCCGGTGATGCGAGGAATCGCACGTACGTCGGTGAAACGATTCGCCGCGACGGCGATGTGGATGAAACCATGGAGCACCTGCTCTATGATCCCCAAACGTCGGGAGGGCTATTGATGGCCGTCCCATCCTCTGAGAGTGAGACCTTCCTTGAAGAGCTGCGGAAGACGTACAAAGAGGCTGCAATTATCGGAACGGTGATCGAAAGCGAAGGCGGAACCCGCATCCGCCTCGTCTGAATCCGCGCAAATTCACACGTCGCGGATTCCTCTGGTGGGCCCAGCCCCAAGGCTAAAAGACCGTGTTCATACGTTCCTGTTTCGACGGGCGGGGTCGCGCGACGGCTTGTGTGTGCTCCTGGAGGTTTGCCTCGAAGAGACGAACGAGGTACGAATCACGTGTGATCGAATACAGCTGCGTTTCTGTTGACGGAACCGGTTCCTTCGACGGAAGTCGGATTGTGCGCGGATTGGCGAACCTGTTGCCGACCTTGATCCGGTAGCAGAGGTGAGGACCGGTGGCAAGACCGGTCGACCCGACGTAGCCGACAACCTGTCCCTGCCGGACACGGGCGCCTTTGCGGATGCCGCGCGCGAACTTCGAGAGATGCAAGTAGTACGTCGTGTAACGGCTGTTGTGCCGGATCTTCACATAGTTGCCGTTGCCACTGTGGTAGCCGGCCACCAGAACGCTTCCTTCGCCCGTCGATCTTACGGGCGTTCCGGATCGCGCCGCATAGTCGACGCCGAGGTGAGGCTTGACGCGACGGGTGACGGGATGCCGCCTGCCGTAACTGAAGCTGGACGACACGCGCCTGTACTTGAGGGGTGCCCTCATGAGGGATTTCTGCAGCGAATTTCCCTTCGCATCGTAGTAGGCTCGCCCGCCATCCTTTGACTCGTACAGAAACGCGTGATGTTCGCGACTCTGTGTGAACACTCTTGCCGCGAGCACGTCGCCAAGTTTTTTCGTTCCGTCTGGATAAACCTTTTGCGAATAGAGAATAGCGTACGTATCGCCTTTGCGTATGTCTTTGAAAAAGTCGATGTCCCACTGGTAGATCACAGCCAGGTAGGACGAGAGATTGACGTTGGCTTTATTCGACAGCAACGAGTTGTAGATCGAACTGCGAATCACACCGCGCGTAACGAAATGCTCAACGGTGTAAGGCAACGTGTCAAGACGGGCGGCGAATCCTTCTTCGCCCCGGCTTACCGCGAGTGTGCGTTCGGAATCAATCGTGAAGTGGAGGCTATCTAACATGCCGGGGTTCGATCCGTAGATCGTATACATTTGACCGGGCCGAACCCTCTTGAAGTTGAAGGTTTTTCGCGCAGCCCGAACCATCTGATCGATCTCGACGGGTGAGATTCCGGCCCGTGTCATTTCGACGAAAAACGATGCGCCTTTGACGATCGAACCATGTGTGGCGTGCACCGCCGTCGGCCGGGTGGACGCTGTGGGGTCCGAGAGGGTTTCGGCCGCTCTCGAGGCTGCGGGCGTCGCAGGCGTACTGCCGTCCTGCTCGATACGGTACACCAGGGCATAGCTCAGCCCGACCACGGTAACAATCGCCAGCGGCGCGATTTTACGCAAAATCTCGTTCTTGATCGATCGATTCATTTCTGGGGTCTACAGGGCTCGTTACGCAAGCGAAGTACCAGAATCAAGATGAGAGGGGAGTTTCAATCGCGAGCGGAATCTTTTGGGGATCGCGCGTGCGGTTCTAGTTTAGTGACACGGGGTTGGGATGCATGTCAAAACCTCCCGTCCGTAAGCGATGATCCGCCACCGGCGGCGTGGTAAAAATGACTCCATCCGCAGACGCCGCACTGGTAGAATCTACGCAGGTAGTGCGTGTGATTTCGCCCCAATGTCATGGAAAATCTGCTTCGAAAGAGACTTAAGTTCATCAAAGAACGGGCGAGAGTGCTTCGTGAAGCGTATGCCGTTCGCCGGGACCAGCTTTTCGATGACCTCGGGCCTCCCGCCGACCTTGGGAGCGCCGTGCCGGGCCGGGAGCAGCACGTCGCGAACGAACCTTTCTACCTGGTCCGCGTGGAGGATGCCGACATCTCGGACGACGCGTCGGCGATCGCACAGCGCTTCGGGGGTCTTTCCGGCCGTTCCGTCCGTCTGGAGTTTCCCAGGGATATGTTCCGACCCCCGGCGGTCTACGCAATCCACTCGGGAAGGATCTGTTTGTTCGACATCGAAACCACCGGGCTCATCCCGAACACGTATGTCTTCCTCTGTGGTTTCATGTTCTACGAGAAAGGGCGGTTCGTCGTGGAGCAGGTTCTGGCAAGGGACTACGCCGAGGAAGCGGGCCTCCTTCACTACACCCGACATATGATGGAGAAGTACCCGACATGGATTACGTTCAATGGAGAGAACTTCGACATACCGTTCGTAAAGGCAAGGATGGCGGTGACGCACGTGAACTTTCAGCCGCCGCGCGAGCACATCGATCTGTTCGGCCCGGCCCGCAAAAGGTTTCACGGTGTCCTTCCAAACCATAAACTCGCGACCATCGAACGTCATCTCCGGGGTGTGGGGCGCGAGGGCGATATCCCCGGCCGTCACATCCCGGCTGCGTATCATCGGTTCGTTCGTTCGGGCGACGCGCGCCGCATGAAACGGATCGTCTACCATAACCGGATGGATCTTCTCGCGATGGCTATTCTCGTCAATCATCTTGCGGAGGAGCAGCCGGCTACGCGGGCGGTTTCGTAGCGTCGCAAAGCGGCATTCGTGCTTTGATCGCGCGGCCCTTGTATGCTATAGTTCGGCGGATTTAATCGGCGAAGATAACGTATGAACGTCCAACAGTTTCTTCTCAAGCTTCGATCATCCCGACACTACGGTGATCAGATTGTTCACCTCGAGCATCTTCCCGAGCGTTCCGCGCGCTTCGCACCGTTGGATCCGCCACCCGGGTCGCGCGTTCACAGGATCCTCGAGCGCGAAGGCGTAGAAAATCTTTACACGCACCAGGTGCGCGCCATAGAAATCATTCGTGCTCGCAAAAACGTCGTCGTTGTGACCGGCACGGCGAGCGGTAAGACGCTTTGTTACAACGTTCCCGTCATGGAAGAGTTACTGCGTTCGCCGGCTGCTTGCGCGCTCTATCTCTATCCGACAAAAGCGCTCGCGCAGGATCAGCTGCGCACGTTGCAGCGTTATCAGAAGATTGACCCGGACCTGCCGTTTCGAACCGGGACGTACGACGGGGACACACCGCCGAATACGCGAAGAAAACTCAAGAACGAAGCGAATGTGTTATTAACCAATCCGGATATGCTGCACTCCGGAATTCTTCCGAACCATGGGACGTGGGCGCATTTTTTCAGCAACCTGAAGTTTGTCGTGGTCGATGAAATTCACACCTATCGCGGCGTGTTCGGTTCAAACATGAGCCACGTCATCAACCGCCTGAACCGGATCTGCCGGCATTACGGGGCCAACCCCGTGTTCATCTGCTGCTCGGCGACGATTCGCAACCCGAAGGAACTCGCCGAGAACTTGACGGGGCAAATCGTTGAGCTCGTCGACGAAGACGGTTCGCCACGTGGCGAGAAAACGTTCGTTTTCTGGAATCCGCCGCATCTCGATGATGATCGTATGGAGCGAAAAAGTGCCAACGTGGAAGCGGCGCGACTTCTCGCTGAATTGGTTGCAGAAGATCACAAGGTAATCACATTCGTTCGCGCGCGTGTCGTCAGCGAAGTGGTAACGCGCTACGCGAAAGACATGCTCGAGCAAATGTCTCCGACCCGCGCGCGGAAAATCCGGTCCTACCGTGGCGGCTACTTGCCCGCAGAGCGGCGTGCGATTGAGCAGGCGCTTTTCTCTGGCGAGTTGCAGGCGGTTGTCAGTACGAACGCCCTCGAGCTCGGCATCGACGTGGGCAGCCTCGAAAGCGCCATCCTGGTCGGCTATCCGGGCAACATCGCGTCGACGTGGCAGCAGGCTGGCCGCGCCGGACGAGGCAAAGAGCCGTCACTCGTCGTTCTCGTGCCGCACGATTCTCCGATCGATCAGTACATGGTCCAGCATCCCGACTATTTTTTCGGGCGCTCCCCGGAAAATGCCGTCATCGATTCACAAAACCCGCACATCGTTCTTTCCCAGATCCGTTCGGCCGCGTTCGAGCTGCCGGTCACGCGCGCGGACTTCGAATTTTTCGGGGAATACTGCGGCGCGATTCTCCAGATCCTCGAGGAGGACCATCAGCTCAAGCGCAAAGGTGACCGGTACTTCTGGTCGGGAGGAAGCTACCCTTCCGCCGACGTCTCCCTGCGGAATATCAGCGACAACGTGTACACGATTATCGATGCGCCGGAGGGGCGCGAGAACCGCGTCATCGGCACGATCGACGAAACCAGCGCCCACATGCAGGTTC
>JAPUJU010000343.1 GCA_027296025.1 bacterium | reverse complement strand
TCGACCGAACGCGCAGGAGACATCGTGCGACGTGAAACACACCGACAATAACGAGCGCAACATACGTGAAAAAGTGCGTCATCCCGATTAAACCGACGAGCGCGGCGATCCACAGCACACCCGGTGCATCGCTTGTCGGTCGCGTCAGGCGTTCGATGAGAAGGATCAACGCGGCCGCCGCCAGATAGTGGGTCCACATGCCCCCGAGCGCGGACCCCAGCCCGACAAACGACGGACGCTGAATGAGAAGCGCGTACGCAACGCCAAGCGCCAGCCACGGTGCCAGGTGGCGGCGCGCCACATAGTAGAGGGCACACGCGGGCGCCATAAACGCACCCAGAAGGCATGACGCGTAGAGGGCGCCGGCCGGAAGCCCGACCCGAACGAGCACCGCGAGAAGCCCGTACCACAGGGGCGAGTGCAGGTTTCCCAGCGGATACCCGCAGAACGCCGCATCGGACCAGCCGTTGTGAGCGTCGAACGCAAGACTGTAGATTTCCGTGAGGTGGGCGGCGTTATCGACGTACGTCAGGTAACCGCCCCAAAGAATGGGCCACGATATGACCACTCCCGTCAACACGAGTGTGGTCACGGCCAGAAGATCTGGTGTGAGAAACCGTTGCTTTCTGAACGCGCTCAAGGCGCCATGATCCTACCCGAAGCCCCGGATCGGGATCAACCTCTACTCGTTCAGGGACCAGTCGTATTCCGTGTGACGGACCTTCCAGGCACCGGGGTCCTCGCGGATATCGTCGGCGAGTTCTTCCGGTAGAAAGTTGGCGACGGCGAGAAGCACCGTTTTGTCGTCATTGCCAAAGTCGCCCTTATACCAGTCGAGAATCTTCGATAAATAGACAACACGTTCATCGCGGTCGAAGCGGTTCTTCCCGGTCTCCGCAAAAAACACGCGGCCCTGGTCGTCCAGCTGCGCATCGAGAAGAACTCCTTCGAACGCCTCCGACCGCAGGGAAGGACATGATTTTGCGGCGCAAACCAGTGCGAAATGGGCACGATAGTCTTTGAAACGTGGCCGGATGATTTTGTGCTCGATGTCGTTGAGGCTCAGTTCCTCGCCGTTTATCACAATAAACTTCCTGTCCCACACCGTTTTCTTGAGCAGGTGCCCGACGATCCTGCCACCGAAGTGCAGTTCGTTGATGCTGCCTATCGGATACTCGCTGCAGATGGCGCTCAGGGTGAACGCATTGTAGGCATTTATCCAGAAGGCGTACTTCGTCGCATCGTCCGGCAACGCGTCGGGGTCGGTCGCCGACAACTCCGAGAGATACCGATCCAGGCGCTCGTCCTCGCACAATCGGGCGTAGTCGACGTGCCCGTCGACGACGTACGCTTTGAGCATATCGGTAAAGAGAGCGTGCAGTTCAGTAGCCTCGACGCCAGAGAGCCATCCGCCGGCCGACACAATCAATGCCGACACGATTCCGTTTCGTAACCAGGGCCGGATCATTTTTACCTCATTGATAAGCGTTGCCGCACTTGTAGTCACCGTCCGAACCGCGTCGGCCGAAGATTGGTAGTTCCCGCATGCCACACCTTACACGTCGGCGCCAGCCTGACACAACGAGAATTGCCTTTGAGTTCGTTCGTTCCTGGAGCATAATGATATGCTGCTGTCACGCTGTTCAACGATTCCGAATCATGGAAAACCTCTGGAACGATAACGAGGCTAAAGCCTTTCTCAGCGATCCGCTCTCGACGCGCGTCTACACTTCCCGGTTGCTCGGACGCAATCCTGCCCTGGTGCTTCACGGGGGCGGGAATACGTCCGTGAAGGCGAAGGTAACGAATACCTTTGGCAGAACCGAGGACATCCTCTACGTCAAGGGAAGCGGGTGGGATCTCGCCACCATCGAGGCCGAAGGGTTCGCGCCGGTCCGCCTCGACGTTCTCCTCGAAATGGCACAGCTCGAGCGGCTCAGTGATTCCGACATGGTGAACCTGCAGCGCAGTGCGATGATCGATCCAAACGCACCGAATCCGTCGGTCGAGGCGATCCTCCACGCATTCATTCCGTTCACCTTCGTCGACCATACGCACGCCGACTCGGTAGTCCTCATAACCAATACGAAACGTGGCGAAGACAGGACCCGCGAAATCTACGGAGACCGGGTTCTGATCGTGCCGTATGTGATGCCGGGGTTCGTTCTCGCAAAAGCGATCTACAGGATGACGCGGAATATCGACTGGAAATCACTCGATGGTATGGTTCTCATGAACCATGGCGTTTTCACGTTCGACAACGACGCGCGAACTTCATACGATCGAATGATCGATCTCGTTTCGCGCGCGGAGGGCTACCTTGAGAAACACGCCCAACGGAACCGGAACCGGAACCGCAACGGCGTGCTCGACGTCGATGCGGTTGCGATCGCCGGACTTCGGAAAGTGGTTTCTGATGTGCGCGGAGCGCCGATGCTGGCATCGATCAATACAACGCCGGAGTCGGTCGATGCAGCGAGCGTCGTTGCCGGGACAGAACGGCTCGGACCACTGACACCAGACCATGTGATACGAACGAAGCGCTTCCCGTTGATCGTCGGGGATACACCGGAAAAGGACGTGGCGACATTCGTCGGCGAGTACGATGCGTACTTCGAACGCAACCGTTCCGGGGATCTGCAGCGGCTGGACGCTGCTCCGCGCTGGGCCATCTGGCCAGGCCGTGGCACGCTCGTCTTTGGAAGAAACGTGGTGGAGCTCAGGATTGTCCACGACATCATCGGTCACACGACCGACGCGATCGCCACGGCGAACGGGCTCGACGGATGGACACCGCTCGGCGAGAAAGACATTTTCGACGTTGAATACTGGGAACTCGAACAGGCAAAGCTCAGCAAGCAAGGAGCACCGGCGGCCCTGACGGGAAAAATCGCTGTTGTGACGGGGGCGGCAAGCGGAATCGGACGGGCATGCGTGGAGGCCCTGCGTGCCGCAGGAGCGGCCGTCACGGCCCTAGACATCGACGAACAGATCGAGAAAACGTTCGACGATAAAGGAATTCTCCCCGTCGTCTGCGACGCGAACGATACGCGCGCGGTCGAAGCAGCCATGGAGGATACCGTTCATCACTTCGGTGGTGTGGACATCGTGGTGAGCGGTGTCGGTATTTTTCCAGAGAGTCAAACCATCGCCGAGGGAAGCGCGGACACCTGGGACCGCGCGATCGCTACGAACCTGACGAGTCACAAGAACCTTCTGCAAATCTGCATGCCGTACCTGATGCACGGCATTGACCCCGCGGTTGTGTTTGTCGGCTCCAAAAACGTTCCTGCGCCTGGACGCGGAGCGTCCGCCTACTCCGTCTCCAAGGCCGGGCTGACACAACTCGCGCGCGTGGCCGCCCTCGAGCTCGGCGAGAGCGGTATCCGAGTCAACGTCGTTCACCCGAACAACGTATTCGACACGGCGCTCTGGACCGATGACGTACTCGAAGAACGAGCGAAGCACTACGGTGTCAGCGTGGAAGAGTACAGGAAGAACAACCTTCTGGGCGTTGAGGTTTCAGCGAAGGACGTTGCCGCCATGGTTACGGCAATGATCGGCCCTGCGTTTGCAAAGACGACCGGTGCGCAGGTGCCGGTGGACGGTGGCAACGATCGGGTGGTTTAAGGCTCCCGCTGAACACACAAAGGCCCGCCCCTGAAGAGGGCGGGCCTTCGCTGGCTCCCGTCCAGTCCGCGATCCGATGGGAGCTATTTATTACGGTCCGTGCGTCTTTCCCTGCGATCCTCCCGCCGCTCTCTTCGATCCTCCGCCAGTTCCACAGAGGTGGCCCGAAGGTCCGCGCGCATCAACATGAGAAACTCTCCGAGCAGGCGACGGTCCTTGACGAATGCGGCTTCGCCCCCACCTCTGATCGCGCCCTTGAGCGCGTCCGAGGCGTTGATGATGTCGCTCATTCTCTTGACCCGCACCGCCACGTGACGCCGGTCGCGCTTGTCATCCCGGAGATCACGACGATCGTCGGCAAGTTGCAGGTGATCGACGAGGCGTCCCGTAGCGGCGGCTTCCTGCCACTCACCGCGGGCTTCTCGCCGACTCTGCCGAACCTCGCGGCCGGCCTGGGATGTTTTTCGGCGAGCCTGATTGCGTTCACGCTGCATCGCAACGCGAAGGTCAGCCCGGATCTGATCGATGCGCGCAACGTGGCGCGCTTTCGAAGAAACGTCCAGCTCTGCGAGCAAGGCGGCGAACGCAGTGATTTCTTTCCGGTCACGGTCGAACGTCGCCTTACCGCTGATGATCTGAGCGTTGTCCTGTACCCATTCTTTGGTATTGCGTCCGGCCTGCGCCGAAACAAGGGATGGCCATGCAACCGCTGCGGTCAGTGCGACTGCAAGAATTCGTGTGCGTTTCATGTTCGGACCTCCGATGTCGAGCAACGTTGGATGTGACGTGTTGCCGTGCGTGTCCGCCCGCCCGGCCTTGCGTTCAATGTATCAGCAAGAACCGAGCCTCGGTGAAAGCCGGATCGGCTAACCGTGTAACCATTTGTTATTATGTTATTTGAAGGCCAGCCCCACCGGAGCTGGACCGGATGGTTTGTCCTTGTGAGTTCACTGTGTGTAAAAGCGCACAACCCTTCGACTTCGGGGTAGCGGTACAGCTTAGTCAAACTGTACTACAATCGACTTCGGATGCTACTTTGTAGGAGAAGTCGGGTAGTGTATGATGGGTGTTTCTGGATTGAAAATGAACGGCCCCGAACGAAAGCAAGACAGGATCGACCGATGACAACGCAAATCATACCCGAGCGCTCGGGAGGCCTTTGGGGGGCAGCGCTGATCGTCCTTGTGATGGCCGGTGGACTGACGAAACCCGCACTCTCACAGAACAATCCGCGTGCGGGTCGCAGATCACTCCCGAACATCATCCTTATTCTGACGGATGACCTCGGTTACAACGACCTGGGCTGCTACTGGACGCCCAGTGACGAACCCGGGTACGAGCGAATTAAAACGCCGAACATCGACCGGCTTGCCGAGCAGGGGATCCGGTTCACGGATTTCAGCGTGGCGGCTTCCGTGTGCACGCCCTCGAGGGCCGCGTTCATGACCGGGTGCTACCCGATGCGCGTCGGCCTCGCGTCCGACGAGAACGGGGAGGATGTCCTGACTCCCTATTCACAGAGGGGCCTTCATCCTGACGAAATCACGATTGCGGAAATTCTGAAGTCAAAGGGCTACGCGACGGCTTGCATCGGTAAGTGGCACCTCGGGCACCGTCCGGAGTTCCTGCCGACGCGTCAGGGATTCGATGAGTACTACGGCGTCATGTATCGAGCTCGTCCCAATCTGATGATGCGTGGCGAAGAGGTCGTCGAAGAGGCGCCGCATCATCAACTCACGTCGCTCTACACGAAAGAGGCGACGGCTTTCATTAGAAGAAACCAGAAGGAACCGTTCTTCCTCTACCTCGCTCACCACATGCCGCACGTCCCGGTGGCGACAACGGGGCGCTTCGAGGGCACGTCGGCCAGGGGACGCTATGGAGACGTGGTTCGTGAGCTGGACTGGAGCACTGGAGAAATCATGCGCCTGCTTCAGCAACTGCGCATCGACGGAAATACACTGCTTGTCTTCACTTCCGATAACGGTCCGCTCCTCACGCGTTTCGGCGGTAAAGCGAATCCGTTGCGCGGTGGAAAGGCGTCCGTGGCCGAGGGAGGCTTTCGCGTACCGTTTATTGCCTGCTGGCCAGGGAGAATCAAGCCCAACACGGTCTGCAGTGAGATGATTACGGCGATGGACATGCTCCCAACATTCGCCGGCATTGCCGGGGCCGGCCCCCCGCAGGATCGCATCATCGACGGCAAAGACATCCTGCCTCTCCTGACCGGTGAGCCGGGGTCGACTTCCCCCCACGCGGCATTCTTCTATTATAGCGGGAAGAGTTTGCGTGCCGTACGAAGGGGTGACTGGAAACTCTTTTTTCGGGAATACAACTTTCCACCAACGTCGCAGGCTCTCGGGGTTGCCCGAACCCTTTACGACCTGTCGGCTGATATTGCCGAGGAGTATGACGTCCTCGACGATAACCCCGATATCGTGCTCGAGCTGACCGTGATTGCCGATCGCATCCGGGCGGAACTCGGTGACGCCAATACATGCCGCGTGGGGGCAAACGTGCGTCCCGCCGCCTTGTCGAATGACGACTCAGCCCTGGATTACGTTCCCCAGCTAGCGACCGACTAGCGAGGTCGCTTTTTCGCGAGTGCGACGAGCACGCTGTACTCGTCCGCCGTCACCGGCTGCACGGAAAGCCGCATCCCCTTCTTCAAGAGGACCATCCCCTCCAGCTCGGGAATCCCACGCAACTCTGCAAGCGGAAGGGGCCTGGGCAACTTGGACGTGAACTTCACATCGACCATGAACCAGCGCGGATTGTCCTTCGGACTCTTAGGGTCGTAATACTTCCCGCGCTTGTTCCATGCGGTGTGGTCGGGGTAGCTCTCTCGTACAACCGTCGCCGTGCCAACCACGGATGGATCGATATTGCTGTGGTAGAACAGCACCACGTCGCGGACTTTCATCTCGTCACGCATGTAGTTCCGGGCTTTGTAGTTCCTGACCCCGTCCCAATGCGCCGTGCCATCGGGGCTGCTCTTGAGGTCGTCGATTGAAAATACGTTCGCTTCCGATTTCATCAACCAGTGCTGTTTCGGCATGGGTGTCCTTTCCGCATGAGAACATGGAAAGTGTACACCATCGAAGGTCCGTTCGGAACAGGTCGGAGAAAAAACCGCCGCCGCCGTCGATGGAGGTGCAATCGACGACGGCGGGCGCGGTCTCACGCGATGTTGTGACGGTGCTTCGCGTTCCGGGGCGACCGGGGCGAACCGTCGCGGCGCGTGCCTAGTTCCTCTCGATGATCACCTTTCCGACCGGACCACTCCAGCCGTGCAGGGACGTGCTCAGATCTCCAGATCCTTGGATTCCCGGATGCGGGCTGATTCGTCCTCGGGGCTGCGAATCCACGGCGGCGTTCTCGTTCCCGTTCGGATCACCGGGCAGCGCCAGGGCGCCAAGTGCGGAACACGCATCGACGATGTCGGCGCTCTTTTCGGTGTTCTGCTCCGTTCCAGAATCGAAGGCCCACAGGTAGTACTCGACGGAACCCGACTTCGGGAGCTTGACCGAATTGAGTCCGGTGAACCCGTCATTCGTGCAGATCAGCATCGTGGCCAGTGACAGTCGATCCTTTCGTCCGGCCTCGATCTCGATCGTCACCTCGTCCGTGAAGGAGCCGACCACGGTACCTGCCCGGGTGAGCGGCATACCCACATCAACGACCTGCGTCACGTATTCCGAACCTGTGAGAAAGCTCACCATCGGCGCCTGGTTTCCATCTCGCGCGATGATTTCAATCTCATCGGACGCCGAACGCCGGTTCTTGAATATTTCAAGCGACTTCCGATGCGTCGCCACGACTGGCGGAGAGAGCGGCTGCCCGCTGCTCATGTTTTTTATGGTTACACTGTAAGTGACGCGCTCTTCGACTCGCGTAATCGTCACTTTGGCAACAGCCCCCTCCCAGCCGTGGTCCGCCTCGCTCAAGTCACCCTCGCCACGGATGCCACGGTGCGGACGGATTTTGCCATCCGAATCGACGGCGTCGTTCTCGTTACCGTTCGGATCGCCGGGCAGCGCGACTGCTCCCAACCCACTGCACGCGTCAACAATGTCGGTGCTCAGCTCGGTGTCCTGTTCGGTACCCGCGTCGTAAGCTTTCAGGTAATAGGTCTCCGATCCGTTATCCGGCAGGCGGATCGACGTCAACCCTGTAAAGCCATCGTTCGTGCAGATCAGCATCGTGGCCAAGGAGAACCGGTCCGACCGTTTCGCCTGAATCATGAAAGTGGCATTGTCAGTGAACGACCCAACAACGGTGCCCTGTCGCGTCAGGGGCCGACCGACATCTACAACATCCGTAACCTTGCTGGAAGTGGAGAGCAGCTCGACCATCGGAATCTGGTTGCCGTCTTCAGCGATGGATTCCAGCTGCGACGAAGCCTTCTTCCCGACCTTGAACATGCGGATGCCCTTCTTGTGTGTTGCCGCCACCGGCGGCGACATCGGCTGGCCTGTTGAAAGGTTTTCTATCGTCACCTCATATGACCGCTTGCCTTTCCCCTCGGATACCTGGATCCCGGGGGCCGTCTTCGTGTAACCCGTTGCCTCGGTGCTATCACCCGAAGAATTTACTGCGACAGGATCGCTGTCGTCGCTACACCCGGTAAGCACCACAGCTATACCGATGATACCGATCGCCGTGGCAAACAAACATTTGTTCATAGCTGTCCTCCAACGAAAAGGGGGCTGACCTTGCGCCGGTGGGGCGGCACTTCAGTCGGGTCAGTGTGTGTGAAACGTGGACGATTCGACGCTCGTCAAGGAATACGTAGTAAACCGGCTTTTGGATGAGAGGAAATGCTAGTGCTTTGGTCCGAGGGTGTTTTCGCCGGTGAGGTAGAGCATGCCGGTCGGCTCCGCCTGCCCTCCGAGTGGCTCGATCGTGACCTTGAACTCGTTGATTGTGGAAGGTTGGGGCAATGACTGCATCTTGAGCACCGCACTGCCGTCCTCGGCAACGTTGAAGGTCGCGAGGCTGTACGCCTCGCCATCCCGCGTCATCCAGAGCTGGTACTCCATGCCCTCGGGAGTTTGAGGCATCTCGTAAACGTAAATGATCCCAAAGTTCTCCTCCGGGTGAAGGAGTATCTTGGCGAACGCCTGTGGGTTCGGCGCGAC
>JAPUJU010000342.1 GCA_027296025.1 bacterium | reverse complement strand
GCGGACCTCGACGGGAACCTCCTGCTGACGGGGGACCCTTTTGTCGGCGTCGGTGTCAAGAACAGCAAGCTCGTTCTACCGGCGGAGCCGGGGCTCGGCGTCACGCGCCGTTGAGTTTTATTCGAACAACACGATGACCATTGCGTGCTCGCGGCTGTGCGTGATCGAGACATGAATACGGTCCACCTTGAGTCGTGCCGATAAATCTCGCGCCGTTCCACGCAGTTCCATCTCCGGTTTTCCGGAGCGCGAGTTCTTGACGACAATATCCTTCCATCGAACCCCGTTGCTCCACCCCGTTCCGAGCGCCTTCATGCAGGCTTCCTTGGCCGCAAACCGCGCCGCGAGTCTTGGCACGGGATCCTTATACCGAAGCGCGTACTCACGCTCCTCCGGTGCGTAGATTCGATTAAGGAAGCGCTCGCCGTATACTTTGTAAACGCGTTCGATACGCGAAAGCTCGATTGTGTCGACTCCGATTCCTTTGATCATCGGTTGATACCCCTGAAGGTGAGTATACAACCGGCCGCCGAGCACTTGCAATCGACATCCGCAGCGGGTAACGTCCACTGCATCATGCCTCCGAACGAAAGCCGCTACTTTCGCAAAAACTTTCTGCTTGGGATCGCGACGGGCGCGTCGATCAATCTGGGGATGGCCCTGCTCGATCCGCTGACTATTCTACCCGTATTTGTCAGCAAGCTGGGTGGCTCGGCTGCAATGGTCGGGCTCGTCAGTGCGCTGCACGGTATCGGATGGTTTCTCCCGCAAATCCTGGCATCACGTCTCGCCGAAACGAGGCGCTATCTTATTAACCTGTACCGTACCTTGACGACTGTACGCGCGATCGCGCTGAGCGGCGTCGTCTTGTGCGTGTTTTTCATCGATAGCCGAGAGCTGGGATTGTTCCTTACCGTCTTCGTCTCGTCGCTGTTCCTCGCGCATCTCGCGGGCGGGCTCTCTGCGATTCCGTTCCTCGAGATCACCAGCAAGACGATTCCCGTCACGATTCGGGGTAAATTTTTCGGCACGCGTCGCCTGATCGGCGGGATCGTCGGGATCCTGGCTGGAGTTGTTGTCGGAATGGTCCTCGACGAGCACTCGGAGCGCGTGTATATGGACTGGGCGATATTCGATTTCGTGGAATCGGTGATCCGACGCGCAGGGTTGCTCGGGCACGAGTTCCCGATCAACTACGGTATCCTGTTTCTGTTCGGATGGTTCTTCATGACGCTCGGTGGGGTTATCTTCGGGTTCGCATCCGAAGAACCCGCCGAAAAAGTTGAGACCTCCGCGCGAATACTGGATACGTTCCGGTCCGGTATGCGTCTCTTTCGGACGGATTCTAATTACCGGCGTTTCTTCTGGGCGCGAACCCTCTGGCAGTTCACGGCAATGGCGTTTCCGTTCTACGTCGGGTTTGCCTACCAGGATCTCGGGTTGTCGGACAACCTGGTCGGGCTCTTCCTTTCAGTGTGGATCGGGGCGGGCGTGTTTTCGAATTACTTCTGGGGAAAACTTCTCGACCGCAAGGGCAACCGGATCGTTTTTCAGCTAACGGCCGCGGGAAGCATAATTCCGCCCGTGGTCGTGCTGGTGCTCGACCGTTTTGCGCAACCCGCCGCCGGTGCCGACAGCGGCTGGCTTCTCGCGATCATGTGCGGCACGTTTTTCGTGAACGGTTTTATCCGGAGCGGCAGGATCATCAGCAACATCACGTACCTTCTCGAATTCGCCCCGGCAGACAAACGACCACTCTACGTCGGTTTCATGAACACGTTTTCGTTTCCCTTCATGCTCACCCCGCTTCTCGGTGGCGTGCTCCTCCAGATGACCGGCACCACCGTCCTCTTCGGCGCCTCGCTCCTTTTTGCCCTCGCGAACATGGTGATCTGCCTCCGTCTACCCGAGCCCAGGGAGGTCGTCAGGCCTGACGAAATGATGACCTAGTCAGTCACAATGTCATGCTATAGTGACAGTCACCCACGAACTACTGGCTCCGGGCTGACAGCGTAATCAGTGTAACATCGGATAAAACATATGGTTGTGTCGGTATGAGCTCGGTTGGCACCGGCAATGCTATAGCACAGGTGGACGCCGGACGGTCCGGCAGCAAATAAATGAAGGCAAGCCAACCATGATTTCGAGGAGGTAAGGCAAATGTTCCTTACAAAATACAGAGCCAAAGATCTGTCGTGTGACGCTGACTTCTTTCCGATGTTCAAGTGGTTCGACGACAGCGAGAAAAACCGTGATTCCTTTCGCGTGCCCAGGACCAACATCAACGAGACGGACAAAGCGTACGTTTTGACAATGGAGATGCCAGGCATCGACAAGAAGGAAGTCAACGTCGCGGTCGAGAACGATCACGTCGTTGTGACCGCAGAACGCACCGAGAAGTACGAGAGCGAAGGACTGCTCCGGCGCGAGATTCGCTCGGAGAAGTTCCGGCGCAGCTTCCGGGTCGATGCGACGATCGACGCCGACGGCGTCAAGGCCAGGCTCGAGAACGGCATCCTAAAGGTGACGTTGCCAAAGAAGGCCGATAGTGTCGGTCGCAAGATCGCGGTCGACTAAGTCACATTTCATACGGTAGCCAAACGGGAAAGCCCGGCTTCGCGCCGGGTTTTTCTGTGTTCCTCAGCCAGTTTGCATTGGCCCGGGGGCGTCCGTTTTCGTATGCTTCTTCCTGTTATGATGCGTCGTTTCGCCCTGCTCCTCGTTTGTATTCTACTCGTTACCTCGCGAGCCTCTGCGGATGAGGAGTGGTACGTTGTCAGCTTCTCGGGTACGCCGGTTGGTCTCGCCAAAGACGTTCTGCAACGCGAGGGCGACGGCTACTTTTACGAAGGCTATCTCGAGTTGAAGGCAACGCGCATGGGGTCCCCGTTCACGCTGGTTTTTCACATACAGGAATGGGACGACGCCGATGGGAGGCCTATTCGC
>JAPUJU010000341.1 GCA_027296025.1 bacterium | reverse complement strand
GATTTGGGAAGCGACGAAGCGACGAAGCGACGGAGCGACGGAGGGAAACAAAGATCGATCCGCTAGTGCACAGGAATACTAACGTAACCGGTGAAACGTAAATCGTTAATGAACAGGGATACTCTCGCAACCGGTGAAACGTAACCTACAGAATGAAGCCTAGGCTACGATCTTCGCTTCCACACGACGAGGCTGCCGAGGAGTAGCAGACCGAGAGTACCGGGCTCGGGAATGAAGTTACCCGATCCGTCGTCCTGAAAGTACCACTGAGCGTCGAGGTAGCTTTGGGAGAAGTCATCAAGTCGCCACGCACCGTAGTATCCGTTCGTGCCACGGAAAAATACGGTATCGCCCTCCGATGCTCTCACTGCGCCGCTGGTGGTATACGAGAACAACGTGGCATCAATGACCGTTGTCGGATCGGTCAGACCGGTATAAACATAAATGTCTGCGTTGGACCCGGAGTAGTTCGAGGCATAGAACCAGCCACTACTGTGCGGGTTTGCGGTGGACCACTCCTGGTACAGGTCGTTGATTCCATCGCCCCAGAAGAACCGGCCGGAACTCTCGAACAGATCGTTGATCGGCCCGGTCACCACACCCGCCCTGACTCCTGGCGCCACCACGATGATCAGGGTCGCAATCAGTATGAATGTTGTCCTTCTCATGATTCCGATCCTTCTCCATGGACAGGCTTTCAAAGGATTCACCCGTTACGCTGACTTTGATCCTGACCATAGCACGTGAGGCCTCTCGATTCAAGCGGAAATCGCGTGCTGAGACAGGAAAGGCGCCGAAGATGTTTACGGCAGTGTTACCAGACCACAGCTAGAGCTCGAGTGTTGTCTCAAAAGCCACCACGGCACGGCCCCCAACCCGGACCGTCTTCGGTTTATCGCCGTCCAATTCTACCATGACCTCGACTATCCCCGGTCGCCCCATGGCTTCGCCTTGCCGGGCCATGAACGAAAGAACCCCGTTGGTTCCGGATGCGACTCGGTGCCGGACCAAGTATGCCCCCAGCGGACCGTTTGCGTTTCCCGTCACCGGGTCCTCGGCAATGCCCATGGCCGGTGCGAACATTCGTCCGTGGGCGAGTACATCCTGAGTGTCGCAGTCCAGGGTGAAGACGTAGTAGCCGTTACACTTGATGAGGTCACTGATCACGCCCAGCCTCGCCAGGTTCGGCTTTAACGAGTTAAGTGTTGCCCTTTTCCGTATTCCGATGAGCACCTTCGAATGTCCGGTGGACACAATCTGAACGGGGCACCGCTCGTCGAGATCGCCCACAGCCAATCCGAGTGCTGAGAGAATGGCGTCGCGCTTGGCCGCAGGAAAAGGTTCGCTGAATTCGATCGCTCCCTGGGTCATGACGATTCGGTAGTCATCCCCGGCCCGAATGATCTCGACCGGGAGGATCCCGATACCGATCTTTTGAATGACGGTGCACGACGGCAGATTGTTTTCGAGGGCCCGAACGTAATGGGCGGCGATCGTGGCGTGTCCACATGACGCAACTTCCATCGTCGGTGTGAAGAAACGAACCCAAACATCGTGGTCCGCCGAGGTCGGAGACAGCAGGAAGGCAGTCTCCGAATTATTCAGCTCCCGCGCGATCGCCTGCATCTGCGTTTCCGAAAGGCCGTCGGCATGGGAAACAACACCGGCCGGATTCCCTTGGAACTTCGTTGAAGTGAAGGCGTCAACTTGATGGATTTTGTATTTCTTCATTTTGTCGTAGGCCCTTGAACCGGGAGCTACGTTAGTCCGGAAAACATGCTAAACGAGTCGCCGGCAGAAGCAACACGGGAATGGTTCTTCACCGTCCCACGTCCAAAGCTAACGGTTAGCATCGTAGGGTGCGTCCCGGACGCACCATTTGTTTTCATTCGCCGCCCGCATCTCCGAATAATCGCCTTTTTTCTTCCCCATCCCGTTTTTTTTGGTATACTCGCGGAGTTGCGGTCAGACCAATCGGAGAGGCCGGGATTTCATTTGTCGCGTCAGCCGTTGTCCACGTAGTAAAAAGTCCCCAATGATCGGACATGCGGCCTGCGGTTGGTGCCGCGGAGGATTCCGGCTTAAGACGTCGGTCGATGTTGCGGTCAGCGGCGGCCAACCGTCGCGACGGTGAGTACCCATCATGGTAGAATGCCCTGAAGAAAGTACGCTGGCGTATTATGAGGCCGGGCAACTTGCCGACGCCCACGCCGTTCCGATCAGGCGGCACCTGAAGGAGTGCCGTTCATGTCAACGCACGATGCAACGTCTTAGGTCGCCCCTTTTTGATTCGCAGCCGACCGTCGACGCGCATGCGGGCATGCAAAGCACTCTCCAGGCTAACGAGCCGCGAGACCACCCTGTCCAGAAGCCCGAAGCACTATTGGCGAGCCCCATCCGGGCGGGTGACGCGGACGAATTCCGTCGACATTGGCCGATCCCGGATTACGAATGTGTGCTTCTGGCGGGGGCCGGCTCTTACGGTTCCGTTTGGGCTGTCCGCGACCGAGTCGGCGTGCACCGGGCCCTGAAGATCATCGATCTCGAACGATTACGTCGCGCCAAAGTCCGCTGTCGAGAGCGCACGGCGTTGGAGGCCTATTGCCGTAACATCCGGCGTCATCCACACTTGATTACGATTCATCATATCGGTGAGGTCGGCCCTTATCTCTACTATACGATGGACCTTGCGGACGACGCGGGATCGAAGAAGTCGACGCGAGATAAGGTGCCTGCAAACTATCAACCGCTGACACTCGAGCCGTTCGTGGGATCGAGACGGATCGGTGTCGACGTGGCTGTCGAACTCATTCGGCGGTTGTTGCGAGGACTTGCGACGCTTCACGAGATCGACCTCGTGCATCGTGATGTCAAACCGTTAAACGTCGTGTTTGTGGATCGCCAGCCGAAGCTCGCGGACATCGGTGTGTTGTCGATGGATAAAGGGGAGAAACGCGCGATCGGAACGCCGAGATACATGGCCCCTGACGGGGCGACCGACAAAACGGCTGACGTCTACGCCATTGGGAAGGTCTTGTATGGTCTGCTGGCGGGTCGCGATGCGCAGCAATTTCCCGAACTGCCACCCGATCAGATCTGGACAAGCACGGAATGGGACATGGATCGTATTGCCGCGGTTGTACGGCAAGCGTGCTCGGAAAAGGCGGTCGATC
>JAPUJU010000340.1 GCA_027296025.1 bacterium | reverse complement strand
TGGATCTCGAACGCGAACGGGGGATAACGATCAAGAGCCACCCGATCCGGATAGACTTCAAATCGAAAAGCGGTGAGAGCTACTGGTTCAACCTGATCGATACGCCCGGCCACGTGGACTTTACGTACGAGGTGTCCCGGTCTCTCGCGGCGTGTGAAGGAGCAGTCCTGGTCGTGGACGCTGTTCAAGGTGTGCAGGCCCAAACGCTGTCGAACCTGTACCTCGCTGTCGAGGGCGGTCTGGAAGTCATCCCGGTGATCAACAAGATTGACCTCCCGAACGCGCGGACCGATGAGGTCAAAACGGAACTGCTGGAACTTCTGGGGGGAGAGCCGGAAGAAATCCTGTGCGTGAGCGCCAGGAATGGGGATGGTGTCGAGGAGTTGATGGAGGCGATCGTCGAGCGTATCCCACCACCCGAGGGAGACCGAGGGGCCAGGTGCAGGGCGCTCATTTTCGATTCGCTCTTCAATTCATACAAGGGGGCTGTGGTATACGTTCGCGTATTTGAGGGTACCCTCAAGCATGGCGACATGATCCGTCTGATGTCCAACAACAAAGTGTTCGAAACGATGGAGCTTGGTTACTTCCGAATCGACATGATGCCATCGAAAATGCTCGCCGCCGGAGAAGTCGGGTACATTCACACCGGCATTAAGAACATCCGGGATACGAAAGTAGGCGACACCATCACGCTCGACGCGAACCCATGCGACGAGGCGCTTCCTGGTTTTAAGGACGTCAAGGCGATGGTCTTCAGTGGTCTCTACCCGATGGATGCGGATGACTACGATGCCCTTCGCGACGCCCTCGAAAAACTTCAGCTGAACGATTCGGCGTTCAGCTATGAACCGGAGACGTCCGCGGCTCTCGGATTCGGATTTCGCTGCGGGTTTCTCGGTCTCCTCCATATGGAGGTCATTCAGGAGCGCTTGGAGCGCGAGTACGAACTCGGGCTGATCACGACGATGCCCAGCGTAGAATATCGCGTCGTCGATAACGAAGGCCAGGTCACGATGGTCGACAACCCGGCGAACTTCCCCGCCTCGGGCGATATCGACCACATCCAGGAGCCGTACGTGAAGGCCCACATTATTACGCCCAGCGAGTTCGTGGGTGGTATCATGAAACTTAATCAGGAAAGACGCGGTACTTACATAGAGATGGAGTACCTGGATGTCGATCGGGCGAAAATCACCTACGAGCTGCCGCTCGCCGAGATCCTGGTGGATTACTTCGATCGGTTGAAGAGTCTCAGCAAGGGGTATGCGACACTGGACTACGATTTCATCGGCCACCGTCAGGGGGAACTCGTCCGTCTCGACATCGCGCTCAACGGGGACCCGGTCGATGCCCTGTCCGTGATCGTTCACCGTGACAAGGCGTTCTACTGGGGCCGAGAGTTGTCGTCGAAGTTGAAAGAGGTGATTCCCCGTCAATTATATGAAGTCGCGATTCAGGCGTGTATCGGGAGCCGCGTTATTGCCCGGACCAATATTAAGGCGATGCGCAAAAACGTGACCGCGAAGTGCTATGGCGGAGACATAACGCGAAAGAGAAAACTGTTAGAGAGACAGAAGGAAGGGAAGAAGCGGATGAAGATGGTCGGCAAAGTGGAAGTGCCGCAGGAGGCGTTTCTTGCCGTTTTGAAAGTGGACCGTTCTAAGTAGATCGTATTACGGAGGGCAAAGGGAATGTTCAACCGAGGCAGAAAAGACGGCAAGAAAAAGGGCATCGTACGCGAGTACGTTGACATCATTGTAATGGCCGTGCTCCTTGCGTTCTTTGTGAGAACGTTTTTCGTACAGGCGTTCAAGATACCGTCAGAATCGATGGAAGATACGCTGCTCGTCGGCGATTTTCTATTCGCAAACAAGTTTGTGTACGGCGCGAAAATTCCCTTCCTCGATGTCCGGTTACCAGCAGTTCGTTCACCCCGGCCCGGAGACATTATTATCTTTAAGTTCCCCGGGGACAAGAAGACGGACTACATAAAACGTTGCGTCGCCGTGGAAGGCCAGACGGTAGAGCTGCGCGGCCGAAACCTCTACATCGACGGGATCCTGCAGGATGAGGAGTACACGAAGTACCACCATGGATCGCGGTATGGTCCCAAGGTTGTTCCGAAAGGGCATATTTTCATGATGGGTGATAACCGCGACAATAGTGCGGACAGCCGGGTGTGGGGGCCGCTGGACGTCGATCTGGTACTCGGTAGAGCGATGTTTATCTACTTTTCGTGGAACCCGTCGCGCCATACGGTACGTGTCGCCCGTATTGGCGACATCATTCGCTGAGGGAACTGATGAGATCCATCTCATTGTACGTGCACGTCCCGTTCTGCAGGAGACGGTGCTCTTACTGCACGTTCTATCACGTCCCGCACATCGCGGACTTCGAATCACGATTTGTTGACGCGTTGCTCACGGAGCTCGAAGCGGCGGTACGTGAAATCGATTCAGCGTTTCAATTCCCGACGGTATTCTTTGGCGGGGGTACGCCGTCCGTTCTGAATCCTGAATCACTCGATCGCATATTCAACGCAATGGATCCGTATCTGAAGCGCGGTGCGGAAATCACGTTCGAAACCAACCCGGAGGATGTCACATCAGCACTCCTCGACGATTTGAAGGCGCGTGGCGTCAACCGTCTAAGCCTGGGCGTCCAGTCGATGGACGTGAAAGGACTCCGGCGGCTGGGACGCTGCACACCAAAAGTGAATGACCGGGCGATGGGGCTTGCCGTGAGTCATTTCGACAATGTGAGCTTCGATCTGCTGCTCGGAATCCCCGACGTGTCTCCGGAGGCACTGGAGGGTACACTCGAGTGCGTGCTCGTGTACATGCCGCAGCATTTTTCGGTCTATTGCCTCGAACCGGGTGGGGTCATGCAGCGCGATGTCGAAGGCTTTTTCGATGCGGTTGATCCAGAGCGGTCAGCCGATGAGTACCTTCACGTGTGCGCGGCCCTGCGTGAGGAACGGTACGGTCACTACGAGGTCTCCAACTTCGCAATGCCAGGGTACGCAAGCGAACACAATCGCGTCTATTGGTGCGGTGCCGACTACATAGGCATCGGTCCAGGCGCCCACTCGTTTCTGGACGGTGAGCGCTTTTGCAACGTTCCGTCGATCGAACAGTACGTCGCCGGAACGCAAGAGACGAGAGGTGGCACCCGGCGCTATGAGGGGCGGAGCGAAGAAGAACGGATTCTCGAAGGGGCCATGCTCGGGTTGCGGACATCCGCCGGGCTCTCGCTCGAGCGGCTGAGTTGTGAGCGCTCCGTCGTCGATGACCTTGTGATCCGTCGTCTCGCCCGCTTCGAGGCTGATCGGCTCGTGTTGACGGACCGCGGCTTTCTCCTGCTGGACGAAATCCTGCTAAGGATAACACGGGCAGCGTGATACCCGCGAATCTTGACAGGCTCAACCCACATAGCTAGATTTAACGGGTATCTTTGCCCGAACGGGAGCCATGCTGAACGAGAGAAAATCACTCATATTGAGACTCATAGTCGATGCCTACGTGCAGGAAGGTCGTCCGGTCAGCTCGCGCTCGTTGAAGGATTCCGCGGGGCTCCCCGAGAGCACCGCCACGATTCGCAACGTGATGGCGGCGCTCGAGCGGGCGGGTTACCTCACAAAGCCCTACGCGTCGGCGGGACGTGTCCCGACCGACGACGGGTACCGTCAGTACGTTGACGGCCTCGAAGAAAGCCCCCAGTACACCGAAGCGTTCTCGTCGCGTTTTCGAAGCGAAATCCGCGAACACCCGGTGGACATGGAGTCGGTGATGGAATCGGCGACGCGGATCCTGGGCCGATTGTCCCGGAACTTTGCGGTGCTCTGCGGCTCCGCCGAGCCGGACTGCCGCGTGACGGGGATTCGTCTGATCGAGCTGGATCCGTTGCGAATCATGGTCGTTGTGAATCTCTCCCCGGAGCACGAGCGCACGGTTGTGGTCAGAATGGAGCGTGAGGTACGCAAGGACGTCGTCGCGCTCGCCGAAGATCTGGTCAACCGGGCCGTCGAAAATTGCACGCTGGATGAAGCGCGCGAAGCCCTCGGTTCCGTCATACGGGACAACATGACGGATGAGGGGATACTGACCCGCGAAATCGCCATGCGCAGGGAGGAAATTTTTTCCGAGCCGCCCGCCGTCCAGTTGTACTTTGAAGAACGGGGGCACCTCATGGAGCAGCCAGAGCTTTCCGATCCGAGACTGTTGCAATTACTACTACGGCTACTGCATAATAAGGAATATTTGACCTCCGTCCTGTCTGATCGAACGGATGAAGCGACCCGGATCACAATCGGGAGTGAACATTCCGATCGGGAACTGCAACCATTCAGCCTCGTTACAGCGGGGTACCGGATGGGAGGGGCCCGGGGCGTTCTCGGGGTGATCGGCCCGACCCGGATGCGCTACGATCTTGCCTGCACGCTTGTCGGCTGCGCCGCACGAGAACTGCGCGCCTTCGGCGAGGAGTTCCTGGTTCGCTGATGCGGACAAGGAAAATCTCCGAATCTGCAGGGTATTTTACGTCCACACATTTTCGGCACGTCTCCTGCATGGCTGCCCGTTGGGCTGGCGCAGGGCGTGAAGTGTGTTAACCCAAGGAGTAAGAATTGGTTAGCAAGGAAAAGCGACGCGTCGAGGAAGAAGCCGCGGCGACAGAAATCGATGAGGATCTCGAAAGCTTCGCCGATGACCAGATTCCTGACGTTGACGTGGAATTGATCAAGGACCCCGTAGACGAGGCCCCTGAGGCCGACGACGTTGATAAGGCAGTCGAAGTCGGGATGCCGGCCCGGAGGCTTACAAAGAAAGAGGTCCTCGAGCGTCTGTTCGAGAAAAACGAGCTGATTCTAAACCTGTCGAAAAAGAACGCCGAGTTAGAGGCCAAGTGTAAGACGTTCAATGACAAGTGGCTTCGGTCCCGCGCCGAGTTTGAAAATTACCGAAAACGGTCCCAGAAGGAATGGGAATTGCTAAAGCACCAGATGAAGACCGAGATCATTATTGAGATCCTCACTGTTGTGGACGATTTCGAGAGGGCCTTCTCGGTCGTCGGAGACAGAGACGACGATTTTGTACGGGGTATTCGGTTGATACTCAATAATCTCGTATCGACCCTGAAGAGAAGTGGCGTGGAAAAGATGCAGCCCCTGAACACTCAATTTGACCCGAACTTCCACATGGCTGTTTCACAGATGGAGCGAGACGACGTTGAGTCAAACCACGTGGCTGAGGTTATTCAGGAAGGTTACTCGCTCGATGGGCTAGTGATCCGCCCGGCCAAAGTCGTGATTGCAAAATAGATAAGGCGCTTGACTTTTGCGCGCGACCGGGCCGACACCGTTTTTGGAGGAGAACTGAATGTCCAAGGTAATTGGAATTGACCTGGGAACAACGAACTCTTGCGTCAGCGTCATCGAGGGTGGAGAATCCGTCGTTATTCCGAATGCCGATGGCCACCGCACCACCCCATCCGTAGTCGGTTTCTCCAAGAATGGTGAGCGCCTCGTAGGTCACATTGCCAAGCGGCAGGCGATAACGAATCCTGAACATACATTCTATTCGGTAAAGCGCTTCATTGGGTCCAAGTACACCGAGCGCGAAGCCGATATAAAAAGGGTTCCATACGACGTACAGAAGGGCAAGAACGACGAGATAATCCTCAAGATAAAGAACCAGCAGTTTCGCCCTGAAGAAGTCTCGGCGATGATTCTGCAGAACCTCAAACAGGTTGCCCAGGACTACACCGGTGAGGAAATTACCCAGGCGGTTATTACCGTACCGGCATACTTTAACGACGGCCAGCGCCAGTCCACCAAGGACGCGGGCAGGATCGCCGGACTCGATGTGCTCCGAATCCTCAACGAGCCGACAGCCGCCGCCCTCGCTTACGGTATGGACAAACAGCAGAAGGGTATCATCGCTGTTTTCGATCTCGGTGGCGGTACGTTCGACATCTCTATGCTCGAGCTGAGCGACGGCGTGTTCCAGGTGAAGGCGACCAACGGCGACACATCCCTCGGTGGCGATGACTACGACTGGAAGATCATGGAGTGGATCATCGGGGAGTTCAAGAAAGAGAGCGGTGTAGACATCTCCGGTGAGAAAATGGCCATGCAGCGCGTCAAAGACGCAGCTGAGAAGGCCAAATGCGAGCTGTCGACCGCTCTGGAGACAACGATCAACCTGCCGTTTCTTGCGGCGGACGAGTCCGGACCAAAGCATCTCGAGACGGTGCTGACACGAGCAACGATGGAGACACTGGTCGCGTCGCTGATCAAGGCGACGATCGATCCCTGCAAGAAGTGTCTGCAAGACGCAAAGCTTACGACCAAAGATATCGAAGCCGTTCTCCTTGTTGG
>JAPUJU010000034.1 GCA_027296025.1 bacterium | reverse complement strand
TCGCATCCACATCGGAGTTCGCCGGGAAGTTATTCAGGCTTTTCACGTTTACCACTTGATACGTTTTCTTGAAAATATTCGTAAAGCCGCGCTTGGGCACGCGGCGCTGCAGGGGCATCTGACCGCCCTCGAACCACGGATGCGTCTTTGTACCGGAACGGGACTTCTGTCCGTTTTCCCCTCTGCACGCCGTCTTGCCATGCCCCGAACCCACGCCGCAACCGATACGTTTCCTCGACGGCTTAGAGCCCGGTGCGGGCTTCAGGTCTGTAAGCTTCATTTCTTCCGCACCGCCTTCAGTTCCTCAACACTGACGAGATGCCTCACCTGGTGAAGCATACCGCGAAGCTGAGGCGTGTCGACTTTCTCGAGCGTCTGCTGATGACGATGGAAGCCGATGGCTTTCATCGTACGCTTATGCTTCGGTTGGCTTCCGATCAGACTCTTGATCTGCTTTATCTTCAGATTTTTCGCCATTTTCTGTGCCTTCTATTCCGAACAGTTGATTGATCGAAATTCCACGTCGCTTTGCGACGCTTTTTGCGCTTTCCAGGCTCATGAGCCCCTCCATCGTCGCCTTGACGATGTTGTGCGGGTTGTTCGACCCGAGGGATTTGGCCAGGATATCGCGGATTCCCGCCGACTCCATGATCGCGCGCACCGGACCACCAGCGATTACTCCCGTGCCGGGGGATGCGGGCTTCAGGTGAACGATGCCCGCTCCGTATTTTCCCTGTACGGTGTAAGGGATGGTTCCACCGATCAACGGGATCCGAACCATCGAACGCCGCGCGACTTCCGATGCCTTACGAATGGCCTCGGCGATTTCGTTTGCCTTGCCGAGCCCGACCCCAACGCGGCCCTTGCCGTCCCCCGCAGTGACGATGGCGTTGAAACTGAACCTGCGACCACCCTTGACGACCTTGGCGACACGGTTGATGTGGATGACCTGCTCGAGAAACTCCGACTCTCTCTGCCGGCCGAAGTCACCCGAACCGCGCCGTCCCTGTCCACCACGTCCCGGACCACCCGGACCACCGCGTCCCGGACCACCCGGACCACCGCGTCCCGGACCACCCGGGCCACCCCGGCCTCCGGGTCCCTGCCCTCTTGCTCCACGTGCTTGCGCCATGTAACTAAAGCTCCCTTTCCGCCAGTCAGCGGGCTAGAATTCCAGGCCGGCCTCCCGCGCGGCCTTTGCAAGTGCCGCCACGCGGCCATGATATTTGTAACCTCCGCGATCGAACCGGACGCTGGAAACCCCTGCTTTCTTGCCGGTCTCAGCGATCAGCTTGCCCACCTCGATGGCCCAGTCCGTTTTGCTCCCCGACGCCTTCAGCTTGACACTGCAAGCCGACGCCAGTGTGCGTCCGGCATCGTCATCGATCAGCTGTGCGTAGATGTGCTGCGCGCTGCGAAAAACGCTCAGTCTCGGCGTCTCTGCCGAACCCGCCACTTTCCGGCGAACGCGGAGGTGGCGCCGGTGCCGCTTATAGGTTTTCTTGTCTCTGATCTTCATCTCAATAACATTACCCTGTCAGGCCCGCTCGCCTACGTACTTGCGGCGGTTTTCCCGGCCTTACGCTGAATAAATTCGCCGACGTACTTGATGCCCTTGCCTTTGTAGGGCTCCGGGGGACGCAGCTGACGGATGTCGGCCGCGACCTGGCCGACCTGATCCTTGCGGATACCATTGATTTTCAACTTAGTGGGAGCAGGCGTCTCCACGGTTATTCCCTCGGGAAGCTTGAAGTGCACCAGGTGTGAAAATCCAAGGGTCAGCACGAGCTCCTTGCCTTTGACTTCCGCCTTGTAACCGATCCCAATGATCTCGAGTTCCTTCGAGAATCCGTTCGCGACACCTTCAACCATGTTGGCGAGCAGGGTTCGGCTCAACCCATGAAGCGACCGCGCTTTCTTCTCGTCGGAACTACGCGTTACACGGATCGTGCTGCCCTCTTGCTCGTACTTACACATGTCGGGAAGTTCCCGGACGATTTCGCCCTTCGGCCCCTTGACTTTCGCCGTCGCACCGTCAAACGTGACGGTAACGCCACTGGGAACTTCAATCGGTCTCAAACCAACGCGCGACATTACCAGACCTCACACATGACTTCGCCGCCGATCTTACGCTTGCGGCATTCGGAGTCGGCAAGAATTCCCTGCGATGTCGAGATGATCGACATTCCGTAACCGCCGAGCACGCGCGGGATTTTCTTCGACGGCACATAGATTCTCAGGCTCGGCTTGCTGATGCGCTTGATCCCCCTGATCGCGGACACGTTGTCTTTGCCATACTTTAGATACACACGCAGAAAACCCTGCTTTGTATCATCGATATACTTGATCCCCTGGATGTAGCCCGACCTGAGCAGGATTTTGCTCAACTCCGCCTTCACTCTGGACGCGGGGATATCAACGAACGGATGCTGTGCGCGCAAACCGTTTCGAATTCTGGTCAAATAATCCGCAATCGGATCCGTCATTCCCACGTTATCGTCTCCCAATGACTGACGTTGAAGGGTACTTACCAGCTCGCCTTGACAACGCCGGGGATCCTCCCCAGCAGAGCGAGCTCACGAAAACATATCCTGCAAATCCCGAAACGCCGCAGGAAAGCCCTCGAGCGGCCGCAGCGATCACAACGGTTGTACGCGCGTACCTTGAACTTCGGGCGTCTGTTCGCTTTTGCTATCCAAGACTTTTTTGCCAACGTTTCTCCTACTGGTTCCTGAAGGGCATCTTCATATGCTTGAGCAGCATGAAACCCTGTTCGTCATTCTTAGCTGTCGTTACAATCGAAATATCCATCCCGAACGTGTTCTTAACCTTGTCGTAGTCGATTTCCGGGAAAATAGTGTGCTCTTTGATTCCGAGCGTATAGTTACCGCGACCGTCGAAACTTTTTGTCGGCACGCCGCGAAAATCCCGGATTCGCGGAATCGCCACGTTAACGAGACGATCGTAGAATTCGTACATACGTGTGCCGCGCAGCGTGACACTGCAACCGATCGGCATCCCCTGGCGCAGCTTGAACGCCGCAACGGAGAGGCGTGCCCTCGCCAACCGTGGCTGTTGTCCCGTGATGAGCGCCATATCCGACATCACCGATTCAAGAAGCTTCGCATCCGTGATCGCCGCGCCAACACCAGAGTTTACAACGATTTTATCCAGCCTTGGAATCTCCATGAGATTCTTGAAACCGAACTCCTCGCGCAGTACGGGGACGACTTCTTTCATATATTGCCCTTTGAGTCTCGACACTTCTTCCTACTCTTTTATTCGTTCGTTACCAACATCTCGCTGCAGGACTTACACACGCGGACCTTCTTGCCGTCTGATAGATGGCCAATCCGCGTGCGGGACGGCTTCGAGCATTTCGGGCACACAACCAGGACATTCGACATGTGAATCGTGGCTTCCTTTTCAATAATCCCGCCGGGATCCCGCTGGGAGCGCGCCTTCTGATGGCGCTTCACGAGATTGACCTTCTCCACGATGATCCGCTTCGTATTCGGGAACACCTTCAGCACCCTACCCACCTTGCCCTTATGGTTCCCCGAGATCACTTTAACCGTATCGTTCTTGACGATCCTGATCATGCTGCTCTCCACTTCACCGCGGCCTATAATACTTCGGGCGCCAGCGAAACGATTTTCATGAAATTCTTATCCCGAAGCTCGCGAGCCACGGGTCCGAAAATTCGCGTTCCGACCGGCTCTTTGTTTTCATTGATAATTACTGCCGCGTTCTCGTCGAAGCGAATGTAGCTACCGTCTTTGCGACGAATTTCTTTTCTCGTACGCACCACGACGGCTCTCGCGACCTGGCCTTTCTTGACAATTCCGTTCGGTATCGCAACCTTGACAGACACGGAAATAATGTCTCCGATTCTCGCGTAACGACGGCCGGTTCCTCCGTGAACACGGATACAGAGCAGTCGTTTCGCGCCGGAGTTATCCGCAACCTGAAGCATAGTTTCCGCTTTGATCATTCCGTCCCTCTATCCCCGTCTTCTTAAAACTGCCCGGTCACTATTCTTACTTCGCCCGATCGAGAATTTCAACCAGCCTCCAGCGCTTGGACTTGCTTAGCGGCCGGGTGGAAACCACACGAACCTTGTCACCGATGTTGCATGCGTTCTCGGGGTCGTGCGCCTTGAGCGTCGTCGTCCGCTTGATGTACTTACCGTACGCCCGGTGCTTGACTAGTCGCGCCACTTTCACCGTAACCGTCTTGTCCATCTTGTTGCTCTCGACAACTCCGACGAAGGTTTTTCTGTTGTTCCGTTCCACGCTCGTCGATTCCATGAACCGCTAGTCCTTTTGTTCGAGTTTCTCGCCGGGTTTTTCGCCCAGTTGCTTGTCCTTGAGGATCGTTTTGGCCCGGGCTATTTCTTTACGCAAACCCCGGAGACGAAGCGGATTGTCGAGCTGTTTCACCGCATTCTTGATGCGGAGGTTAGCCATCTCCTCCACCAACTCGTCTTGATGGCTCTGGAGTTCGATTTCTGTCATCTCTCGCATTTCGTGCGCTTTCATCCCTGGTTCTCCCCAATCGATCGCGAGACAAACCTTGTCTTGAGCGGAAGCTTGGCGGCCGCGAGCTTCATCGCCTGTTTCGCCAGTTCCACTGGAACGCCTTCGAGTTCGAACATGACCCGGCCCGGTTTGACCACACAGACCCAGAACTCGGGCGCGCCCTTACCCTTACCCATCCGCGTTTCTGCCGGCTTCTTGGACACCGGTTTGTCAGGGAAAAGACGAATCCACAACTTGCCGGTTCGCTTCAGGTGGCGCGTCATGGCCACACGGGCGGACTCGATCTGCCGGTTCGTGATCCACTTGGGTTCGAGCGCTTTGAGGCCGTACTCTCCAAAGGAAACCGACGATCCACGGGTGGCTTTACCCTTCATGCGGCCACGATGATGGCGCCGGTACTTTATTCGTTTCGGCATCAACATGGCTTAGCTCTGTCCTTCTACCTTATTGGCGAGCGCCCGTCTGAAATCCTTCGGGAAAATCTCTCCCTTGTAGAGCCACACTTTGACACCGACGCAACCAAAGGTTGTATGCGCGGTCGCGCGAGCGAAATCAATATCAGCGCGCAGCGTGTGCAGCGGCACGCGACCTTCGTGGTACCCCTCACGCCGTGACATTTCCGCTCCACCGAGGCGGCCACTCGTCTGAACCTTGATCCCGAGCGCACCCATGCGCATGGCCGAGGCAATCGTTTTTTTCATCGCACGCCGGAACGACACACGCTGTTCGAGCTGCATAGCGATGTGCTCCGCCACGAGCTGAGCATTAAGCTCCGGTTTCTTGACATCCTTAATGTTGATCTGGACGTCTCTTTTGGCCAGGTGCTTGAGCTCGTCTCGCAACATATCGACTTCTGCGCCCTTGCGACCAATGACCATCCCGGGCCGCGCGGTAAAAATATTCACGACGCACTTCCCGCTGGACCGCTCGATCTCGATCTTCGCAACGCCCGCCTTGTAGAGGCGCTTCTTGATGTACTTTCTAATCCGGATGTCCTCGGTCAACCAGCTCGCGAACTCTTTGTCCGAAAACCATCGCGACTCCCACGTCCGATTAATCCCGAGTCTTAGTCCGATGGGGTTGGTTTTTTGCCCCATGAGTCCTCCTGTTATTCGTCGTCAGTGGCCATCGTGACGACCACCTTGATGTGGCAGCTCCGCTTGCGGATGCGGAATGCCCGACCCTGTGCCCGCGGCCTGATTCTGTAAAGGATCCGTCCTTCGTCCACCTGGACGGCCTTGACGATCATGTCCTCGGCGTCGGCGGTGCCACCCTTCTTGTTCACCATATTGTGCATGGCCGAGCGAATCGTCTTGCTCATTGGAGTGGCGGCGACGCGACGCGTCAGCTTGAGGATTTCGAGCGCCTCTTCAACGTTATGGCCGCGAATGAGATCCGCGACCTGGCGGACCTTTCTCGGCGGATAACCGATGTCTTTTGCGATGGCCGTTGCTTCCATTACGCTACCTCGGATCTATTTCCTTTTACCCTTTTCTCTGATCTTGACGGTGTGACCGCGATACGTTCGCGTCAGCGAGAATTCACCGAGCTTGTGACCGACCATGTTCTCATTGATATAGATCGGAATGAACTGCTTCCCATTGTGAATCGCGAGTGTGTGCCCGACAAACTCCGGAGAGATCGTCGACCGCCGTGCCCACGTCTTGATAACCCGTCGACCGCCACTACGGTTCATTTCGGTAATCCGCTTGAGAAGACGCTGATCGATGAACGGACCTTTTTTTAGACTTCGTCCCATAACCGTCCTGCAGGTTAGAGCTATTTTTTCTTCGAGCGACGTCTGACTATGTACTTGTCGCTCGGCTTCTTCTTGCGCGTCTTATAACCCTTCGTCGGCATGCCCCAAGGGGACACCGGATGTCGGCCACCACTCGTCTTGCCCTCGCCACCGCCATGCGGATGGTCCACCGGGTTCATTGCCACACCGCGGACCTTCGGACGGTGGCCCAGCCAGCGGCTCTTGCCGGCCTTGCCATGCACTATGTTTTCGTGATCCAGATTGCCAACCTGTCCGACTGTCGCCGCGCACTCCTTGCGAACCATACGAACCTCACCCGACGGCAGCCTCAGTTGAACGTAGTCGCCTTCCTTCGCCATGATCTGTGCGTAGCCGCCGGCCGACCGGACGATCTGGCCACCGTGGCCGCGCTTCAGCTCGATGTTATGGACAGATGTACCGAGCGGAATCCGTTCGAGCGGCAACGCGTTGCCCGCCTTTATATCCACTCCGCTTCCGGCCTCGACCGCATCACCAACCTTGAGCCCTTCGGGAGCAATAATGTAGCGCTTTTCGCCATCCGCATAGCATAGGAGCGCGATACGCGCCGAACGGTTCGGGTCGTATTCGAGCGCCGTGACTTTGGAAGGGATATCGATCTTGTCCCGTTTGAAATCAATCTTTCGGTACGTGCGCTTGTGACCGCCTCCGCGGCGACGCATTGTCACCCGGCCCGTGTTGTTGCGGCCCCCTGACTTCTTCAGTGGTTCGAGCAACGACTTCTCCGGTGCCTTTTTCGTCAGCGATGAGAAGTCAGCCACGGTGCGGTAGCGGAGCGTCGGCGTAAGCGGTCTGAATTTCTTGACTGGCATAAGTTTTCCGTCCAGTTATACGACGTCAAAAACGTCGATCGAATCGCCCTCGGCGAGTGTTACATATGCCTTTTTCCAGTTGGCGCCTTTACCTGTAAAACGCCCGGCCTTGTTCATGACCGTCTTCGGCTTACCGCGGTAAATCGTCGTCGTAACTTTCTTCACACGGACATTGAAGACATCTTCGACGGCTTTCCGGATCTGGCGCTTGTTCGCGCGGTGATCGACCCTGAATACGTACCGGTTGCTCTCTTCCTTGAGCATCGTGCTCTTTTCGGTGATGATCGGTTTTTGTATAATGAGTCGCTGTTCCATGGCCTATTTGAACACCTCTTCTACCACCCTCAGTGCGCTTTCCGTCAGAATGATTCTGCTCGCCCAGAGCAGTTCGTAGGGGTTGATCATGTGGGCAAGAGTAATATGCACTCCCTCAATGTTTCGTGCCGACTTGTATACGTGGGCATTCGGCTTGTCGAGAACGAGCAGCACTTTGTCACGGTAATTTCCCAGGCCCTTGAGTAGTTCGACAAATTGCTTCGTCTTCGGTTCGGAGTACCGTAAGTCGTCCACAACGATGATCGCTTCATCTCTTGCGCGACTCGTCAGCGCCGAACGCAGCGCCAGACGCCTGACCTTCTTCGGCAGAGCCTGGCGGTAGTCCCGCGGATGTGGACCGAATACGACACCACCCCCGCGGTGAATCGGGGAGCGGATTGTACCCTGACGCGCTCGCCCGGTACCCTTCTGTCGAAACGGCTTTCTACCGCCGCCTCTAACGTCCGAACGCTCCTTCGTCTTCGACGTGCCCTGACGCTGATTCGCGAGGTACGCAACGACGGACTGGTGAAGCACCGGTCCGTTCACTTCGACATCAAAAAGATTCGCCGGCAGCTCGACGGTCCCTCGTTCGCTTCCATTCTTGTCGTATATCCTGGCCGTTGCCATGCTCGTTCGCTACGCTTTCTGGATAAGAACAAAACCGTTGTTTGCCCCGGGAATCGCTCCCTTGACGTATAGCAGGTTGTTTTCGGTGTCAATCTCGACGAGCTTCAGGTTACGCGTCGTCGTCCGCTTGCCGCCCATGCGTCCCGGTAGTTTCTTTCCCTTGAAAATTCTTGCCGGCGTCGCACACATGCCAACAGACCCCGGTGCGCGGATGTTGTGTGATCCGTGCGTCTTCGGTCCGGCGGTGAAGTTGTGCCGGCGAATAGTGCCCGCGAAACCGCGGCCCTTGCTGGTGCCCGAAACATGGACCTTGTCCGTGCCTTCGAACACCTTCACATCAACCGACTCACCAATTTTGAATTGGCTGCTGTCGTCCACGCGCACTTCTCGAAGGAGGCGACAGGGAGAGACACCGGCCTTCTGGAAGTGACCGAGACGCGCCTTCGTATTGCGCTTTTCCCGGACGGCGCCAAAACCGATCTGGATCGCCGAGTAGCCATCCTTTTCGGGCGTCTTCACCTGAACGATCGGACACGGACCCACCTCGATGACCGAAACCGGGGTCGCCTCACCCGATGCTTCGAACACCTGTGTCATTCCGAGTTTTTTGCCGATTAGTGTTTCCAAAGCTCTCCTGAAGCGATATACAACCTACGTCTTGATCTCGATATCCACACCTGCCGGCAGGACGAGCTTCGTGAGATCGTCAATCGTTGCCTGCGTCGTGTTTGTAAGATCGATCAGCCGCTTGTGAATCCGGATCTCGAACTGCTCCCTCGACTTCTTGTTCACATGCGGCGAGCGCAAGACCGTGTAGACGGACCGTCTCGTCGGCAACGGTATCGGGCCTTTTACCTGGGCGCCCGTACGCCTCGCCGTCCTGACGATGTCGTCGGTCGTCTTATCGAGCGTTGCATGCTCGTATGCTTTGAGCTTGATTCGGATTCTCTGGTGGTTCAATTCGACCGTTCCTCTCTTATTCGACAATCTTGGTAACGACGCCGGCTCCCACCGTGCGTCCGCCTTCGCGGATCGCGAACCGGAGCTCTTTGTCCATCGCGATCGGCGTAATCAGATCTATCGCCAACTCCACGTTGTCCCCCGGCATCACCATCTCCGTCCCCTCC
>JAPUJU010000339.1 GCA_027296025.1 bacterium | reverse complement strand
TGCCGCATCTGGCTGGCGCGTTGGGGGTCGAATCCTGGTTGGCGCTTTCCGTCTCGCCTGACTGGCGATGGCTGTTGGACCGTGATGATTCCCCCTGGTATCCGTCGCTTCGGCTGTTTCGGCAACAGACATTGGGAGATTGGGACGAGGTCTTTCAACGGATCGCCAATGCATTGCGACCGCGTGCGGAAAGCAAACTCGTCGAAGCTGAGGGCGCAGCAAACATCGTTGCGGCGGTCGATCATCCCACGGTCGACGCAACCGGCCACGACCAACCTGCCGCAACGGCCGCGGAGCGGCATGACCGGACACCCATTCACACCGGCGGGTTTAACCGCCTGCTGGCCTGCCGGCATGGCATGATGCTGTTCAACAAGAACGACGTGTACATCGGCCGGTCGCTGGAATGCTACGGCGAGTTTTCTGAGGGAGAACTTGAGCTTTTCGAGTCAATTGTTCGGACTGGCGATACCGTCGTTGAAGCCGGGGCGAATATTGGCTCACACACCGTGCGGCTCGCCCAACTCGTTGGCGAAGCGGGAAGGGTGCATGCCTTCGAGCCACAGCGAGTTGTCTTTCAGACGCTGTGTGCCAACGTCGCGCTCAACGGGCTTCCCAACGTGTTTTCGCATCATGCCGCGCTGGGGAAGGAATCCGGTCAAGTGATCGTGCCGGCATTGGACTACGGCAGTGAGAATAACTTTGGCGGTCTGGGCTTGGGGGGCTATTCGCGTGGCGAACCTGTTCCGGTCGAGACAATCGACGGTCTGCAACTGAGCTCCTGCAGCTTTATCAAGATCGATGTCGAAGGGATGGAATGGGACGTCGTGCACGGCGCACGAGAGACCATCGCGCAACATCGGCCTGTGCTGTATGTCGAAAATGACCGTGCCGAGCATTCAGCGGCCCTGATTACGCTGATCATCGGTCTGGGATATCGCCTGTACTGGCACTTGCCAAAGATGTTTCGCGCAGATAACTATTACGAGAATTCAACCAATGTTTTTGGCGAAATCGTCTCGGTAAATATGATCTGTGTCGATCGAGAGTCGGAGCTATCCTTCGGTGAATTGCGATTGATCACCGAGCCCGACAGTGACTGGAGCAGTCAATAACAACCCGGCATTCACCCCGCAGGAGACCGCTTTGTGACTTCGAGATCGACGATACCCGTAGAGACGGCGCCTGGCGAACTGATCGACAAGATCACAATCTTGGAGATCAAGACCGAGAGGATTGAAGACGCGGAAAAAGTCCGGAACGTTCGAGTCGAATTGCAAACGCTGGCCAACGCGCGAGATCAAGCGATCTCGGTGACGCCAGAACTGGTAAAACTGACCGAACAACTCAAGACGGCCAATCAGCAGTTGTGGGACATCGAAGATGATATTCGCGACTGCGAACGCGAGAAGGATTTCGGCGACAAGTTCATCCAACTTGCCCGCTCCGTCTACCGCAGCAACGACCGTCGGGCTGCCCTGAAACGCGAGATCAACGAACTGCTCGGGTCGCACCTGATTGAAGAGAAGTCGTACTCGGACTACGAATGACGGTTGAGTCCTTCTTTGATTGACAGGCGACTCCGGCCCACCAGTCCCAGGGTGTCGCGGCGGATTCGTGGGGGCCGAAACGGCTCACCAGGGGTGCGTCATCAAGCGCCGATTTCAAACGCTTGATGGCATCTCGAGAACGAGATGGCAATGTGGGACCTTACAACCATGGGTCATGAGAAAACCAGGCTTTGTCTCAAAACCGGTCTTCCACGGAAATCGAAATCCTGCGATTCTCTGCGAGGCTTCACAACGCCATGGAGGGCACGAAAATGGCTCGATTGCTGCTTACGCATACGTCGTCAAGTGTGAACGTGAAAAGACGCGCGGCGAGCTGTGGAAATGCCATTTACCCATAGGTATGCTGACTGGCGACGAATTGGGCGACTCGACCGTCCAAATCGTTGCCGACGAAATCTAATCCGCTCTGATCCTCAGCCCGCACGAGTTGCTTGGCTGGTAGAGTGTTGGGAAGTGGCTCGGCCGACCGCTGCGGGTGTCGCCCTTTCAGCGGTTTGTCTGGATGATGAGCGCCCTAGCGAAGGTAGACTCATGACCAAGACTGAACACGCACAAGTCGGCTGGTTTCATTTTAGGTCGTGTGGACATTCGAGTTTGTTCGATGTGGCTAGTTTAAAAACATACCAAGTACTCGGAATTGTTATAGAGGCCCTATTAGAACACTGAAACAACCCCGCGCGATCGCGACACGCGATCGGATTCTGAGTGAAGCTCGTCGGGTTCACCTCGACGAGGCGGCGGCGAATCACAGTCTGTCGGGCGAGCAGGATACCTGAGAGATGGCTCGGTACATCGTCAGCGTCATCGAAGGCGTGATCATGCTCACCCGCACCTATCGCGATGCAAGTCTGATCGAGCAGCAGGTGCGTCACCTGAAGGAAGACCTCGAGCGGATATTTCAAACCGCGGACGCGGCGAGCTAATGAATCCAGCCGAAAAAGTCACCTCACGGATCGAACGATGGGCGTCTCGTCAGCTCGCCGATTACGACGCGCACGACCCCGGCACGGTGTTTGCCGAGGGTGTCGTGCTGAACATCGCGGAAGGGTATGAGCTTCAATCGGCTGTGGCGGAGTTGCGTTGCCGCCGGGGGGAGCGGATTATCGGTTACAAGGTCGGGTGCACGTCGCCGAAAATCCGCGCACAACTCGGGATCGATCATTGCGTCACCGGCAGGTTATACGACTCGGAACAACACCCGTCGGGCGCGGCGCTATCGCGTAAGGGATACGCAAACCTAGCGATCGAGGGTGAGTTAGCAGTGGAGCTATCACGCGAACCGACCGAGCATGATTTTATCGGGATTGAGGTTCCCGCGTGTGTGGCGCGCGTGTTTCCCGTCATCGAGTTGCACAATCACCTGACGCGAGGTGAACAGCCGTCGGCGGGGGAGCTGATCGCTCACAACGCGATCCACGCGGGGTTTGTCGCGGGGTGCGGCGTCAGGCCCAAAGACGCCCCTGCTGCACCGTCGCTGGCGATCTTCGCCGACGATCGATTGCTTGATGAGTGCGAGGGCCCTGTGCTGATCCAGACGATTCGCTCGTCGCTGGAATGGCTGATGGAAATAATGCGGGATCGCGGCGATCGGCTCAGCGCGGGCCAGATTATTTTGACCGGATCGATCCCGAGTTTGATTCCGATCGGTGAAGACTGCCGGATCCGTGTCGATGCCGCGCCGTTCGGTCAGGTGGAAGTGACGTTAATTACCTGACCCGTTTTCAAAAGGAGTCTTACATGGCTTTCGACGACACGTTGATCGTGGATCACATCAAGAAGACGCACAGCACGGAACTGCTTAGCGAACGAGAGAAGCAC
>JAPUJU010000338.1 GCA_027296025.1 bacterium | reverse complement strand
AGGGCTTTGCTGCCGTTGGCCCGGCGGGAGCGCACGGGATTTTTGCCAACATGAGGCTTCGGTCCTCGCAGCCTACTTCTTCTATTTAATGGAGCGCTGTTCTTGTACAATCACATCGCCTTCAGATTGGAAGGCGACGTGCCTGCACACGATTACGGCGGGGCAGCCGACTATTCTGATTTTGCCAGCGCTGCCTCGTAACGTTTCATCATTTGCTCGACGCGCTCTGGATGCTCAGAGGATTCTTTCTGGTCGACGGCCTTGCGCTGCCACGCCAGGGCCTTCTCAAATTCCTGCTTCTCTGAGTGCAGAAAGGCAACCGTACTGAGCATATCCGCGTTCTTTTCATGAGTGAGCTCGACGGCGCGCATCGCGGCTTTCATCGCGAGTTTGAAGCACCCCTCGTTTTCGCCATCCGTGAGGACCAGGTCCCAGGCGAAAGCGTTGAGCACGTCAGCATCTCCTCGGTGGTCCTGAAGAAACGTCTCGCCCATCGCGAAGGCGCCCTCCTTGTCGTCGAAGTCACTGTAGAGGACCGCGAACTTCTTGCCCGCGGGATCCCCACCCTCTTTGCGGGCAGCCTCGTCAGCGGACACTGTTGAGAGCACGATGAACTGGTCAATCTCCATCGTATCGACCAGATCGGGCGGCATGAAGCCCGCACCGACATTGTACTCACTGCGTTTGACCGAATACGAGCAGCGCATGACCAATACGTCACCGTCACCCACCGGCTTCGTCTTCTCTGAACCGACGAGAAACGTGACGCGCGCAGGTACCCTTCCTTCTCTGGTGACGTCCCGAATTGTAAGATCACCGATCAAGGTCAGGTTGTAAGTGCTGGATTCATCTTCTTCCTTGATGGCCGATACTTCCTCGGAGCCCTTGATGGCTATCTGAATTTCAGGGAACTCGGCTGCGTTGAAAAACATCCCTCCTCGCAAATGACCGTTGCGCATCGGAATACCGGTGTCGAACGAGGCCACCGGAAGTCGAAACGCACCCGCGACGATTCGGCCCGTTGGGCGATCGTTTTTGACCTCCGCAACGAGATAGCCAACGACGGCGTTCGATACGCCGACAATGCGCTCGATCGGTGCATCGGATACGAACGTCACCTGCCCCGAGTGCGGTGGATATTTGACGTAGTAAACGCGGCCGAGCCGAGCATGCTCAGAGGGAACTTCGAGCGTGGTCCACGAGTTGGTCCGTTTCGCGACTTCGGCGGCACTCGACCCGACCAACACCATTGAGAGAGCGATCAGCAACATCACCAGCCTGACCATAGTAACCCTCCTTCTGTGGATAGTGAATTAGACACGTATCGCTACGATCATTGCTCCGAGAATAGCGCAGGACAAGCAAAGGGGGGTAGAGACGTACAAAAAGGGGATGAGGTGGACGAAATCGGGGACGTATGAACGCGCTGGATACCCTCGCAAAAAAAGGTACGGAGCACACTTGTGCCGCACCGCGTCGTCACCTAAACTTAATATCACAATGAAACGATTCACGGCACAGGTGGCTCTCCTGTTTGGGCTGGCAACGTTGTTGGGCGTCTTCTTTGCCAGCCGTATGTACGTCAGCTACGCGTACGGTGGTTACGACGCAAGCTGGAAAACAGCGCTCGCGTACAACATGCCGGATTGGTACGCGTGGGCTCTTGTGGCGCCGATCATTCTATGGCTCGGCCGCCGCTTTCCCCTGGACGGCCGACATTGGGTACGTCGTTTGTTCATACATGTACCCGCAGCGGTCGTCATCTCGCTGCTGAAAATTGCGTTGGTTTACGGCGTCACGCGATTGTTCGACTGGCTGCCCGATCGAGGTGCCGGGCCCGGGACATTGCATTCGAATCTGATCACGTATGTCATCATCGGCGCCGTGGGACAGGGTTTTTCCTACTACCAAGCGCAGCGTGACGCCCAATTGCGCACATCACGCCTCGAGTCGAGTCTCGCAGAGGCGCGCCTGGACTCCCTGAAACTACAGCTTCAGCCTCACTTTCTGTTTAACACCCTTCACGCAATCTCTTCGCTCATGCACAAAGACGTCGACGCGGCGGACCAAATGATCGCTCGGTTGAGTGAGCTGCTACGCGGAGCGATAGAGAATGTCGGCGTCCAGGAGGTCGCCCTGAAAGAAGAGCTTGAATTTCTGAATGGTTATCTGGAAATTGAGCGCACGCGCTTTCACGATCGTCTTTCCATCGAGCAGGACATCGACCCTGAAGCGTTGGACGCACGCGTGCCGAATCTCATGCTGCAACCGCTCGTCGAAAACGCGATTCGTCACGGGATCGAACCGAAAACGGGACCGGGGACGATCAAAATTCGCTGCGCGCTTCATAACGGTGCATTGGTTGTCAATATCACCGACGATGGGCCAGGGCTGGACGGAGGTATCCGCGAAGGCGTTGGGCTCACCAACACGCGGAGTCGCCTCGAACACCTCTACGGAGACGCGTATCGACTCGAGGTGGTTAACGGCGTGTCGGGTGGAGTTGATCTCACGCTCGAGATCCCCTATCGCCGCCATTCGGAAGACACGGCGACATGACACAGATAACGGCGCTGATAGTAGATGACGAACCGCTTGCGCGTGACAAGATTCGAACGCACCTGCGATCCCATCCGGAGATCGCGATCATCGGCGAATGCGGTGACGGTCCTTCCGCTGTACGCGCCGTCCACTCGCTGAAGCCCAACTTGCTTTTTCTCGACGTGCAGATGCCGGGCAGCGACGGATTCACCGTCCTGGAATCCATCGACGTGAATCCAATGCCTGCCATCGTCTTTGTAACAGCCTTCGACAAATACGCGGTGCGTGCGTTCGAGGTTCACGCGCTCGATTATCTTCTCAAGCCATTCGATCGTCAGCGCTTCGATGAAGCACTCAGCCGCGTAGTCCGCCAGATCAACCAACAAAACACATCTCAAAACCGTTTGCTGGATTTGATGGAAGAACTCAAGTCTGGCGGGACGTCGGCGGATCGTTATGCGCAGCGGCTTGTGGTCCGGACGCACGGCCGCATCATCTTCCTCGGCACGGATGAAATCGACTGGATCGAGTCCGCCGCTAACTACGTCCGGCTCCACGTTGGCAAAGAATCCCACTTGATGCGGGAGACTATGGCGGGTATCGAGTCACGGCTTGATCCGAAGGATTTTGTCCGGATCCACCGGTCCTACATCGCGCGCATCGATCGCATCCGCGAGATGGAACATTGGTCGCACGGGGAGTACGTACTGATTCTCAAGGACGGTACTCAGTTGACCTCCAGCCGCGGTTACCGCGACCAGGTCGGTGCGCTGCTGGGCCGGAATCGTAATGACAGATCCCAGTGAGGCTCTTGACTTCTACACCTGCCATGACCACGGTGATTTTCGAGAAAGCACCACCAGGCCACGGAAATCCAAAGGCGGCCCAGGGAATCCCCGGGCCGCCTTTTCGATGCGAATCCTTAATAGAGTGAATCTACGGGCAGACTGTGTTCTTACCCTGTTGATCCCAGCACGCGATCAGACCGTTGTTGTAATCGGGCACGGTGATGCTGCCCGAACCGTCGGCGAGCCACGTGATGTTGTGCACTTCGGGGATCGACACGTCGGTCATCTCGATAAAGCTGATCGTTGCCGTTTCAGACAGAACGACCGTGTCGCCCTCGTCCGGGCCGCTAACCTCGTTGTTCAGAATGGTCAGCAGATGATCGCCGTTCGGGGCGTCCAGCCAGTCGATACGGATCACCGGGACACCGGCGGTCGGCGGACCACTCGCGAGGACCGGGTAGTAAAACTGCCAGTAACCGCCGGACTCGTCTAACTGAGACCGTCCGTCGAACCACACGAAGCGGTCGAGCGTGAACGAGGGGTCGTTGCTCGAGACTTCCATGCGCCAGTCGATTTCGGTCTGAAGTTCCATGCCATACAGGAAAATACTGTACTCGATGCCATCTTCAGCGAAAATGAACGTCCACAGCCACGACCCGTCCGACTGGGGTTGGGGCACGGAATTGATCGCCACGGCGAAAGCACCGACGGGAGCTTCGAACGTCGCGTAAATCGTCAGCTGCACGAACAGCGCGCGGACGACGGCATTGATCCAGTTGTCCCTCTCCGTATTCGCCGCAAGCAATGCTTCGCTCGGCGCTCCCTTTTTGACGGATATCGCGTCCGCACCGGCGAAACCGAAGAACGACAAATCCATGGTCATCGTTGACATCTCCGGCAAAGCGGGCCACTCTTCCTGGGCGGGACCGACGGGGTCACCGTCTTCCGAGCACGCCTGCATACCGAAGAGCGCTACTGCGACAACGGCGCAGATTCCAATTCTGTAGAATGAACGACGTACCATCGCCGCACCTCCTTGTTTTAGAAACCATCTTCTCAACGAACGTTTCATACGCCGTCGTATTGCAGAGACCGTGCCAAAATTGAAAATACGTATATTGCGTTTCGACAATTGGTTAGGGTGGTCAAAATTCTGGATCTCGTACACAGGTTCGACTTCGGTCTAACGGGTCTGCGCGGGTTCCTCTCCGAGCGCCCGCAACACGAACGGCATCAGCGATTCCGCGACAAGCGCGTGGCCCTTGGAATTGGGGTGCTGGTCCCAAGGTGACACCCACAGCTGGGAAGCGTTTCGGCCGCGGAACGCATCCATCAGGTCGTGCACGGGTATGTCGTTCGCTTTGCAGAAGTCCGCGAGAAGATCGCAAATGGGCTGAAACGGGTAGTCGTCGGTGAGCTGCACCAGAACGGGGAATATAACGAGGCCCATGTCCGCCGAGTGGCTGCGAGCGAGGTCGCGAAGACGCAGCAGGTTGCCCTGCGCTGCCTGCCATTCGCGTGTTTCCCCGTCGCTGCCGAAGTAGGCATTTAGAAATCGCTGCGTATAAATGCGCGAGATATCACGGCGGTCGAGAGCGTCACGCAGTAGCCGGAACGAATAGAGTGTCTGATACCACGACGAACGCTCGTTGCGTGCCACGATGTCCGCCCGGATCTTCATGAAAAATTCAGGAATGAACATCACCCGTGTTCCATCACGAAGAAAGAAGACGACGAGCACCACGTCGGGTTGAAACTCCGCGGCCGTCTTTTCCAGCAGATCGACCCAGTGTTCGGTCAGCGTTGCCGGCAGCCCCGCGTTGAGTACCTCGACCCCGTCCGGTGCGGTGTCAAGTTCGAGCGCGTTCAGGCGACGCTCGATAATTTCGGGGAAAATGTTTTCGTCGTTGGGCACCCCCATACCGTACGTGAACGAATCCCCCAGTATCAGGATGCGCTTCTTGCCAGGCGGTTTCGCCGGCGTGTAGTCGCGGTCGCGCAGCGACAGGCTGTTCTTACGGTACTCGTACAACTGAACGCGCCTTTGCTCGGCCAACAACTGCTCGTACCAGGGCGCCTTCCACAACAGTCGCGAGCCACCCTCGAGGATCGCGGTACCGAGTACAACACCCAGCAGCACCAGCAGCATTCGGGCCACCGGCACCCGAACGCGCGGGGGCGGGCCATTCTGCTTTTTCGTGACCATGGTTCTATTCGTCGGGAATGCGCCAGTCCGGCGGCGCCCTGAAATTGTTTCGGCCCTGCGCCAGAGGGTGCACGGTATCCACGGGCTGCAGCTGCCGAAATGCGACGAGGCGCTCGCTCAATTCTCCGACCACATCGGGATGGTCTGTGGAGACATCGTTCTCTTCGTTCGGATCATGGCGAATATCGAACAGCAGTACTCGGTTTTTTTTGCCTATGCCCCGTTCGATGTTCGGTCCCAGTACGATGAGTTTCCACTGCGATGATCTAATCGCGGCTTGCTCGTCCGCAGGTCCGCGAATCCCGACATAAAAGTAGAGATCGCGCGCCGGAATTTCGCGTTCACCCTTGAGCACGCCGAGCAGTGTAACGCCGTCAATGGGTTTGCCGCCGTGATCGCTTATGCGAAGTGCGTGCATTACCGTCGGCAGCACGTCGATGTAAGCAGCCGGCGTATCGATCTTCCGCCCTCCGCTGAAACCATCGGGCCAGCGTATGCTGGCAGGCACCCGCACACCACCTTCAAACACGTCGGCCTTGTTGCCGCGAAGCGGCAGGTTGTTGTCCGGAATCACCTCTATGCCGCCGTTGTCGCTCATGAACCAGACCATCGTATTGTCTCTGATGCCGGCCTCGTCGATACTGTCGAGAATGCGGCCGACGCCGTCATCGAGGCATGTGATCATGGCGGCAAGAATGCGCCTTGCGCCGTGCAGGTGGCTGTACATGTCCACATACTTCCCGGGCGCCTGCAGCGGCTCGTGAGGCGCATTGAATGCCACGTAACAGAAAAACGGGCCCTCGTCGGCGTGCTCTTTTATGAAGTGGCTCGCGGCGTCCGCCACGAGATCAGTCGCATACCCCTGCTCGTCCCGCGGCTCGTAGTCCACGTGCCAGTCACGTTCTCCCTCGCGTACGTGTGTGTAGTAGTCGATCGCACCGTTGTAGTGACCGTAGAAGTGGGAGAAGCCGTGGTTGAGCGGGTGCCACTTGCGCAGGAGATGTCCCAGGTGCCACTTGCCGAAGGCGGCGCGATGCTCGTAACCGGCGCTATCGAGTAGTTCCGCGAGCGTGACTTCGGTCGGGTCGAGACCGACACGGCGCCACGGCTTAACCACCGACCGCGCCAGCCCGTAGCGGATGGGGTATCGTCCCGTCAGTAACCCGGCGCGAGTCGGCGTGCAGACCGGGCTGACATAGAAGCGGTCGAACTCGACGCTTTCCCGGGCGAGACGATCGATGTGGGGCGTCCGGATGGGTCCCCCGTGATAGCCCACGTCGGCCCAGCCCAGGTCGTCGACGACGATGACGACTATGTTGGGCCGCTCGCGCGTTGTGTCCGGCACTTTCCCACACGACGCCAGTGCCAAGGTGGTCACCGCCACGACGGCGAAGGCACGTATCAATAATCGCCAGTGTCGTTCTGATTTCTCTTTAGAGGTCACGGTCGTCCTCTGCGGCGAGTACGAGGGCAGCGGCGCGATGGTTAGACGGGTTCGGAGTCGAGACTAGCACCAAGCGGTTTGTGCTGTCGACTCAAACGCGCTAGTTGGTGACCTCTTCGGCCCTGGCATCTTCGCGACGCTTGCGATTGCTTTCACGCTTCGCGTCCTCTTTGAAGCTCCAGCAGGCTCCGTTGTCTTTGATGCGATCGATGCGCAAAGCTATGCGGGAAATACCGACTCGGATAGCGTGACAGTCGACGTCCCGGGGCCGGGCATCGTACGTCACGGCGAGGCGCTGGCCACGGGCTGAAAGTCTGTGACCTCAAGAAGGCCGCGCATGGAAACGGGGTGAAAGCTGCAGAGATATTCCAGGGAACCTGTTTTCGGTGCGCGAAACTGCAGAACCGCTTCATCCCCGAACTCCAGCACGGGGGTTCTGAGTTGGAGTTGCGGGATGAGGAGATCGTGTTTCATACCCGGATCCTCGTTTCGGATCACGATACGAACGATTTCGCCCGGCGCCACAGCAATCGTCGGGTTGGACATATTGAACTTCATGTCCTTCGCCGTCAGAACAACCGTGCGCACACCACCAAACTCCTTCTTACCGGGTCGCGGACCGTCGCTCATCGTGGATATCGTGAGGGTCATCACGATCGCAAGCGTCGCAATTCCGTAAATAATCTTCATTGTTCAAGCTCCAGTATCAAACCACGACCAACAGGCCGGTGCCATACATGACCGCCAGCCCAAGGAAAAGTCCCAAAAAATTCTCGACCAAAATAATATCTCCGCTGGACGACCGAATAGCGGAGCTGCGTGCAATTATGTACACGACTTGAAAAATTGCACCGGCAGCCACAGAGAAAAAAATGAGTGCCCAAAAAGTAGAATACGTAAAACCTCCGATCAGCGTGCCGGCGATCGTGGGGATCCCCGCGAGCGCCCCAAATCCAAGAAGATATTTCAACGCACCCGACTTTTTCGTTAACGGGACAACGATAGCCAGCCCTTCGGTGATGTTGTGCAAGGTGAAGCCGAGTACGAGCGCTGTACCAACCCCGACTTTGCCCATCACGTATGCCGAACCAACGGCAAGACCTTCGCCCATGTTATGTAAGCCGATCCCGAGCGCTATCATGAAGGCGAGCATAATCCCAGACGACGCGGCACCGCTCCGCGATAGGCGTGTTTGGCCGAGACCCACCAACAAGAAAAATATCAACAAGCCCACTCCAAAGACCAGCTCCGTGCCCTGATAGAACCCGGGGAGATCTTCGGCCAGCTCGAGTCCTTCCTTCACCGTATCCAAGCCCAGGAAGAGCAGTAATCCGACGGTGAAGGCCAATAGAAATCGTAACCAGCGATCCGACAGATCACGGACAACGGGATACATCAGGAGGCCCAAACCAACCGGAATAACGCCGATAAGCACACCGAGCAGCGCAAAATAGCGAAAAGACTTCCACGACGGCGACGGACTCTCGAGCGCTACTTCTATTGTGGTTGGAAACGTGACGCCGTTTCGCGACACGAGCACGATTTCGTGGGTTTCTCCTTCCACCCAGGGATACCATATCGTCACCTCTCCGTGCCCCCTCGAGGCCAGCCTGCCATCCGCCGGTTTCATGTCGAACTTCCAGTAGGCGTCATCGACCATCACTTGTGCGATCGTGATGGGATCGGGACCGTCGTTAACGACATCGAGACGGATCTCGTTAGGCTTTAGCGTTGTCCGTTGAATCGAAAGTTCCTCGACATCCGGCACCTCGATGAGCGAAAACCTATCCGAGTACCTGAGGATGCCGAATGCCATAGCAGCCAGGGCAACCAAGGGGAGAACCGCAAAGGCCGCGCGAGTCCATCGCGACATCGTCTTTGTCTCTTTTCTCGTTGAGTCTTGTGCGCTCATACCTGTTCCACTACTTCGAAGAAGCCCATCCAACCCAACTCGGCGAATTCGCTCTGATGGGCGTGAAACATAAACATGCCCGGCTTTTCGAACCTCATCTCGAGAATCGATCGCTCGCCCTGACACACCATCACAGTATCTGTGAAATGGTCGGGCTCCAGCCGGGTACCGGTACGGTATTCGTGAAAGAAGTTGGCATGAATATGAAACGAGTTTATAGGATCAAATTCGGTGACGTTGACCAGGTACACACGAATCAATTCACCGCGTTTTACTTTTATGGGGTGTCGCATGTGGTGATGTGCGACGCTGTTTACCGCGTAAATCTCGTTGTCCCCATCAAAATTCGGGTCGAAACCGTTCATCACCATCCCCAGTTCTCTCGCCGCCGGTCGCGGTTCGGGAGGGTCAAT
>JAPUJU010000337.1 GCA_027296025.1 bacterium | reverse complement strand
CGGCAAAGGGCCACAGTAACCGGGGAAGCTCCCCAGGATCGAGAAAACCGGTGTCGTAGAGGTAGCCCTCCTGCTCCGGCCGCGGGCCGAACAGGCGGGCGTCGTAGTTGGCCGGTTTGTTTTTCGACGATGCCATCCTGTAGCGCGAGAACGAAAGATTCTCTTGCGCCATGACGTCGCGTGAAAACTCACCATCGATAACCGTCAGAGTCATGCGTTTGAGATCGTTCAGCGCCCCACGGATCTGCGCGTCCCGCAACTTCGCAAGAGCCATCTTGTGGTACGCATCGAGTTCCGGCCCGCGCAGGCCGAGCCTCTCTCCGATATTCAAGAGTTCCTTTTCCTTTTCTTCGAACTCGTGTGCAAGGTTTCCATTCCGCAGGGTCTGCAGGTCAGACGCAAACAGATCCAGCGCCAGGCCGTTGTGCGGCGTCGGATCCCGTTCGGCATCGAGTGATTGCTGACGCCACTCCGGAATGTTATCGATGCTGCCGCCGATGACGCGAAGCGGGAGCTTGTGCGTCAGGTTCCGTTCGATACGGCGGCCCGAAACCTGCCGGACAACGTACTTCTTCGGAATGTTATTGATGCGCATGCCCTTCTCGGAAAGGATGTACACGACATTCCTCAAGTCACCTTCGTTGAACGCGGCAAGTCGCATCGGCAGAACAAACTCGTCAGTGCGAAAGCGAAAACCCATTGCCTGCACGTGTCCGTCGAACGTTGCACCCGCGGGCAGCGCAGAATCGATGCTTCGCTGGCCGGGATGGGGATCGACGCCGGCCTTGTTGCCGACCCGGGTTTTCACGGCGACGAAACACCATTCGGCGTCGACATACTCGTTGCACACAACGTCCATGCCATCCGGATACATGAACCCATGGTCACTCATCCATTTGTCGAGTGCCGATGCGCTGCCGGCCATTAGAACCGCCACCTCGTACATTCCGACGGCTTCCTGGTTCAACACGACCACTTCATCGAACTCGAGTGCCCGGTCACGTGCCGCCGACTGGGGCAGCGCACGACTGAATTTCATAGCCCCGTTGAAGCGATCCGCCCACCTCAGGTCAACCGTGACCTCGGGGGGATCAATCGCTGCCGCAACATGCGCGAAAATATTGTCGGGTACTTTTCGAATCGCGGGTGGATTCGGAAAGGGAATAAGCATGCCGAAGTGGTCGACTTCACCCCTGTATCCAGGGCGAATGACGAATGTTTCGATGCCGTCCTTATAGAAGACGTATGTTTTCTGAACGCCGATGCGCTGAATCGGCATGACGTTGGACACAAACAGCGGCGGTACCATTCCGCATGGATCGGCCAGGGCGGGAACCGCCGCGGCGAGAATCCCACTTGCAAAGAGTACCAGTCTGCTAACTTTCATAATGTTCCTCCTCAAACTGTACACGTATCTCGACACGCGCTTGATCATTCGATTTGCCGTTGCTGATCCAGATGTTATCGAGTGTTTTCCAGGTGTCTCCGCTTTCTTGAACCACGAACCATGGTCCTGCCACAAAGTGGACGCCTTCGAGTCACATACGTGTCCATAAGTGATGGAGCCCCGTGCGGAATATCGTCCCGCTGATTTCCAGAGCATCCATGTCTTGAGTGTCGGGGAAATGAACGTGGGTCTTTTCGGCAATCAGAAATCGTTCATTTTCAATACTCGCGCGAACGACACCCTCCTGGTCGACCAGTCGCATCCAGAGGCGAACGTGCGTTTTGGATAATTCGTGCCGCAACGTTTCAACCTCGGAATCCGCCAGTGGGCCCGTGCCGAGTCGGTCGATCAGATCGCCGACCTGGGGTCCGTGGAATAGGAGAGTTTCAAGCGCATGCACACGCTCCGCATCGCCGCCGACGGCAACGGAACGAATGAGTGAGTGGTAGTCGGAATCCGTCAGAGGTTCGATCGGATGGTTTGTGATCGAACACCCGGCCTGGCAGCCGGGCTCTCCGGACGAATCTGAGTCCGTCGATGACGGAACAGCAGGGTTCGCCGTGGCTGTCGAAGAGACGTGTGTCCCCGCCGACGACGGAATGCTCTGGGTGAGCCATATGATACAGGCGCCAACTGTGGCGGCGCCTGCGAAAACGACTAATGATCGTTTGCGCATGATACCCCCAACGCGTGGCCCAATCCTCAATGTACTTCTAACAATTCACTGCGGAGTAGTTCCCGAAAATGTGAGGACTAACCACAAAAGTTCGCATATGAACGGGCCGGAGCGCTACTGGTTGTCTTCGCGGGGTTGGCGTCGTGTCGAATCGATCACGGGCGTGAGCGTGGATACGGTTCGCGAGTGGCCGACTCCGTGTGTTGAATCCTTTGTGCGGGACCCCGGGGCTAGATGCCCGCCCGTGAGGTCCGGCGTTGTGCCCGCCGGCTGGTGCCATATCCGCCAGAGAAGAGTTTCGTGGCCTGCAACACGGGCAGGTCCAGATCTTCGGATGAGCCGAGGCGATACTGCCACTGGTTTGGAAGGATGCCTTCCGACCAACCGATGGGATGGTAGAGATACGCAGCGGTACCGTAGCTGGCGCCGTAGACGCTATAGACGTAGTGACGCGACCCGGACTCTCCCGTCGGTATCGGATCGTGGCGGAGCGTCACTTCGTTGCCCAGCATGTTACGAAGCTCGGCGAGAAACTCGGCCTCCGATAAATAGCGTTCCTCGCGGTTGCTGACGCCGTTATCCTCGCCGATGATCACGTTCTTGATGCCGCCACCCGGCCGAACGAACGGGTACGATCCGGCAACGTCCCGGTACTGCTCGACGAGAAACGCGATATAATGAATATCGGCCACTCGCTGGCGGTCTGCGAGCATCTGCTCCGGGTCCTCGGTGGCAACCCCGGCAAAAATCCGGTCCACATGATCGTTGAGATTGGAGCGCTGCTTCTCGGACAGTTCGAGGCTCGGGGTGCTGGTCGAGCACGACGCGGTGACGATGATGAGAAGAACCAGAATGAGCCTGTAGTATCGCATGGTGTCTCCTGTTGGGCCGTTTTCCTTATTGCCAGAACCGTGCCGAACCTCGAGGTCTTCCAGGGCACGGGCTCATTGTGGGAGGCGGGGCGTCTCAAATTCTGTAGTCGGTCACAAATGTGTGGAACGCCGGGCGTTTCCATACGTAACTAATTCTATTCGGCCGACCGTCCTCGACTTCGGAAGCGGCGTGGCCGTGTCGAGGCGGACACCAGGCAGGCAAAGCGCCCGGGAGCGGTCGCAAACTGAAAGAATCAAACAGGGGATACGACACGAGAAGGAGGAAAATGATGCGCTACAAAGAGACACTTCGGATGCTTCTGGTGGCGGTGGTCGTTTCGGTGACTGCGGGTGTGGCCAGCGGTGAGGATGAGACGCTCCGGGCCGCGAACCGTCAGATTCAGGCCGGGGACTACGACGCCGCGATTCAAACCCTGAAGAACTATACGAACGAGAACCCCCAAAACGGGAGGGCATGGCTTGCCCTTGCGAACGCCTACCACCAGAAGGGCGACCTGAAGAACGCGGTTGACCTGAACCGGCGTGCGGCGAAAATCCCGTATGCCCGTGCCACCGCCCGTTACAATGAAGCATGCGCCCTGTCCCTGCTCGGTCGCACCGACGACGCGTGGACCGCACTCGAGGCTGCCATCGTGGCGGGCTTTCTCGACTACGATTTGATGGCCAACGATACCGACCTCGAGGCGATGCGTGAGAAGCACACAATCCCGTTTCCGCCACGTCAAACGTACGAGACGCTGAGGGCGCGTAATGGAATCGAACTCGGTTACAAAGTGTTGCTCCCGCGCGGCTTTGATGCGGATGCCACCTACCCGGCGCTCGTTATTTTCCCACCCGGCTCCGGCAGTCGTTCCACCGACTGGGCGGTGACCGAGCTGATGGGTCCACGCGATAACACGAACGGTTGGATCGTCCTCTATCCGGTCGGCCCCGACCGTGGCTGGTTTACTCATCCGTCGCACCACGCGCTCAACGACCTTCTTGATGAGATGAAGGAGAAATACTCCATCGAGAACGACAGGTTCCATCTCGCCGGTTTTGGCTCGGGAGCTCGCGTGGCGGCGACATACTCGCAGATGTCGCGAGAGTACTTTCGGAGCCTCACAACCTTCAGCGGATGGCACTGGGAGAGTTACGAGGACGACGACCTCGGTTCCGCTTTTCGAAACATGCCGGTGAATCTGGTCGTCGGTGCGGACGACGCGTTCGGGATCGCGTTAAACAAAAAGATCGAGGTACTCATGAAGGCGCAGGGAGTGGATGTCAGCCTGTTCGTTGTGGCCGACGAAACACAGTTGCTCTCGAGTGTCCGGCGCGCCCGGATCATGGATTATGTTCGCTGACCGGGCGGGTCAGCACGCGCGCTGCGATGATGGGTTGTTGAAGAGACCCGCGGATAAGCACCGGGGCGCGCGCTTCGCGAAAGCGCGCGAATATTTCGCTCATTGATGTCGAGCGGCAGCTGGAAGATGTTTTCGTCGAGACCCCGGATGCCGAAACGCCCGGCAAACTCGGGGTTGAACCGTGCCTGCACGTCGAAAAGAAGAAGCGCGTTCTCATCGCTACGTGTGACCCAGTTCTCGCTTTTCTGTGCGCCGGGAGTCGTCATTGCGATCGCCAGAATGGTAAGCAGAACAGAGGATGCAGCAAGCACCCGGGTGAATCGTGATGCCATGATGACCTTCGTGGGAATCGTTGCATGAGATTGTGCTTACGGTACCTACGAATAGCGGTGGAAAATGTTTCCTTAGTTTTGGGCGCCGGTGCGTTTACTCGACGAGCGTCTTCCCGGTCCGCAGGTAGAAGTTGATGCCTTCGGCCCAGGATTCGATCCAGACAGAGTAGAACTCATCCGTGAAGTCGTCGACGGTCCGGTCGCCCTCTTCCGCCAACGATGTCATTGTATAGGTGACCTGCGCATCCGTGACCATGGCGTCGGTGGCTTCACACTTCACGCTTACCCGGGTGACATTCACTTCGGGCTGCACCTTCAAGTATTCGATCAGTTTCGCGTCGGGATCGTGCGTGATCATTGTCCAGATCGCGGTCGAACCCCCGTCGTGGTCCGTCGTGAAGACGAGCCCCACGTTCACAGGCCCGCCAGCCGGAAAGATAATCGTCGGATCCCAGCCGTGCGCCCACTTCCTCTCGTTGACTGGTTCGAAGAGCGGAAACACTTCGCTGATCGATCCGTTCAGCGTGATCCGTGCGGTGCGTGAGATTGATTTTCCCTGGAATGTGCTCATGGCAAAACCACCAAGCGGCATCGAACAGGCCGCCGATGTCGGTACGACGAGCTAATGGTGCCCCTCGAGATGTACCTTCTCGGCCTCGCCAAAGTACGCCTCATAAAACTCGGCGATTAAAGTGCTCAATTTCTCCACGTGAGAGGTGTCGGTGGATTGCTTGGTTTTCATCGCGTAGAAAAGCATCTCGTGAAGCAGCGACAGCTTTTTCTCGTAGGCTTTGCGATCGGAGTTGGTCGGCTTGAGTCGCTGTGTCATGAAATACTGTGTGACGATGTGTTGAATTTTGGTTGCGTGTTCTTCCTTGTTCACCGTCCACCGCACGAGTTGGTTATAATCGACGGGACTTCCCTTCGACAGATCCACGATTTGCTTCATCGCCTTCTCAACGGTCGTCAGATTCTCGCGCAGCATTGAGATTCGCATCTCGTCATCGTAGATACCGCATGGGATCTCGCAATGAGCGTACACGTTCGAAACCGTAGTGACAAGAGCGAGGGCGATCGCGGTAAGGTACTTCATCGTTCCTCCTTGTTAAATGACGCGGGCACAGATTGGTCACCCAATTCTAGCACGGCGCCGTCGTTCAAGGGTGCCGAAGTTGTGGTATAACGTGCGCGTTACTCCGCATCGCCCGCTCACTCGACAAAACCGCTGCCAGGACCCCTCAAGAAGCAGTAGCCTCGTGTTTTCGCAAAAAAGATCCGTGACCGCCCCAACTTTTTGTCGCGCTCCCGGTATTTGGTTTGAGAAGGAAATAATACCCCGGAGTTGGGGAGGACCCCATCGGACCAACCGTTGCCGCAAAACGTAAATGCGGAGGGTGTAGAGGGGGAGCCGGGTATCCTCGGATACCCGCCGGGTGGTTGAGCGATATTCAAATGTTTCTTCGTCCAAAGAAACCACTGCCCGGGAAGAAAATGCCCTGCAGATCTGATCTGCGGGGCATTTTCGATTGTATCTCATGCGTGCTTTCGATTCAGCAAGGCCTACTCCGCGTAATTCATGATAATTTTCACCATGGCTTCCTCACACACTTTGCAGAAGTTGGTCTGCCCTTTCGAAAACATGATGCAGTCAATCATCGGTCGATACAGCCCCGTTGTCGCATAGCCTGCACCCTGAAACGCACCCACCTGGTCCGCAAACACGCTTCCGTCCAGATACTTTCTCACCATCCCGGCCTGTTCACGATCGCGCAGGTCGTATTCTTCCTCCGCCTTTCTGACCTCGTCGTTCGACGCCCTCGATCGACGCAGCTCCGCGATGCCGTCGTTCAGCCGGGTCCGCACTTTCTGCCACGACAGAGACATTTGATCGTAACTTTTCTTCTCCCACGGTGTCGGAATCTCAATGTCGTCGGAAATCAGGTGCCCCCACTTGATGTTGTCCGGATCGAGGGCCGCAGTGATGTTTGGTTCGGCCGGTTCGTAGCCCTTCGGATAGAAGTCTTCGTACGCTGTGGACGACGTGTAATACTCGTCGGCTAGACCGAAAAACGAGTGCCCGAACTCGTGAACCATCAGATACTCGCTCCACTGGTTGTCCGACGTGAATGTGCAGTAGAAATTATAGATGCCGCCGCCGCCGTACCGGTGATGATTGATCATGATATAGAGCGCATCGTACGGCACATGCCGGGCGATGTCGCGGAGTGCTTTGTTTTCTTCCGTGAGAATGTATCGTTCCGATCCCATCGAATTGAATGTGGCTCCCACAACGCTGTTACGGAAGGAACCATGACGGGGTTCGTCGATGCCGGTCTGGTGCGATGGTTTGAACACACCGTAGACGTTGAAGTACTTCTTGTAGGACTTGCAAGGGTCCCGTTTAAAGAATGTTTTTGTGAACCGGGCAAGGTCCCTGCGGAACTTATATTCTTCGTTTGCAGTGTAGCCTTCCCCAATGATCGCGATGTCCGCTTTCTTGTGCGGGTCGCCGTTATGGAGGCTCCTGAAGACTTTGACCGACCTGTCAGGCCCCTCGTCTCGAATGATCATGACGTCATCGGGATCGATCTCCACGCGGAAGACCTCCTCGAGGTGCCCTTCCTTCTGACGTTTTTCGATCACAAAAAACACGTGAACCGTCGGACTCGGAACAATAGCAGACTCGTGAAACGTCCTCACGACACCGTCACGGGCGGGACCACTCGTCTGGTATTCCTTGAAATAACTGTCGAAACCTCGCGAATAGATAATTTCTCCCGTCAGCGCATCGTAGATCTTATGGTAATACGCGCCGTAGTTCAGTCCATCGACGAGGTTTCTCACGCTGCCCGCCCATGTTCCGTACTCGTAAATCCGGTCGATCGCTACGGTCTCGGACGTTCCATCCCCGGTATGGTAGTAATCGATACGCATTGTTTTATCGGCAAAATGATCTGTAAACTCTGCATGGGCAACCGTGGCTCCCGCGGCGAAGCCCACCAAAAGACAGAAGAGAACACAAGATTTCATGGGTACGCTCCTTTGTGGGAATGCCGTTTGCGGGCGACCGTTTCTTGAAAATTGATTACCAGCACAGGTCACACTAACGTCTTTGTCGCCGCCGATCCGACAGCACCCTTCTTTACGGCTGGGCTTGTCATGAAACCGGCGGAATGTTTCGCCTGAATCGTAAGCGCGTCGGCGAGTGTGGCTTCGCAGGATGCGCGGATCGTGTCGACGATTGCCTGCCTGGCGGCATCGGCGCCCGGGTCTTTCGTGGGGGTAATATGCGAGAGCAAACCAGACACGCCGGCGAGCGGACCTTCTTCGACCTTGCGCAACGCGTACGTGTGATCGACGCCGGATGCGATTTTCCAGGCGACCGTTATCGCGTCGTTCAACGACCCCGCGTGGTCTATGAACCAGCCGGTCGCATCGCTCGCGCGAATCGGCCGGCCCCCAAGCAGGAGGTTCATCACCATGGCCTGGCCGTCTTCATCGGTCCGCCGAAACGGCCAGTGACAACCCTCCACGCCGGGAACGACCGGCAGGGTGACCTCGGGGAACGAGAGCGTCGCGTCCTCCACTGATACCATGTAATGACAGTGCAGAAACAGCTCGAGGCATCCGCCCCAGCAGCGTTTGCCGTTTACGAATCCAACCGACACTTCAAACTCGTCGTGAAAACGACGTGCAGTCATCGACCATCCGTGAGAAATCTCGAATCCGCGGTCCGTACTTTCGAGGGCGGGGAAGAACTCGCTTGTGTCGGCACCGACGAGTTGTGTCGACAGGTGAAAATCGCCGGTCAGAATGACGCGATCGATCTTCTCGCTGCGCAGCCAGTCGATGGCGCGGTTCAACTCGGCGTCGACGTCGCTGTTGTAACTTTCGCGACCGATTGTAATCACACCTACAGCTCCATCGTGTTCGGCGTTCACGTAGAGTTGCTGCCAGTCGACGTCGTCCATGTTGTCGAATACGCCGGGATGCCACGCCTTCTTCGCCGCCGCAGGATGAAAGGCGTGATAGGCATCCACGAGCCCGACAACCCGGTCTGCTCCGAGCGAACGAAGATGTGCCAGAACCCCCGGGCTGAACTGGGCACACAGCTCACCTATGATGTTCATGTGGGAGAGATGCGCGCGCTTTTCTTTCAACATGACGCTCGTCATTTGGAAGAGCGCTCCGAGAACCCATGTCTTGAACGTGTCTTGCTCGTCGGCATCGAGCTTCCAGTTTACGAGCGGGCGAAAGTGGTTCGGCGGATACCAGTTCAATCCGCTGTCCTTTCGCTCGACGAGATCGTCGGTTGGCGTAAACAGGGCACCGTACTCTTTGCCGAGGTGGTGGAGGCACGACCACGTAAGGAAGTTCGCTCCTTTCGCGCCGATTGCATCGTGCGCGCGGAATGGGTTCGGGCCGACGAATTTTCGCACGAATTTGTCGATTTTCCAGTACGGCATGTTTGACGCTTCGTGGTAACGCAGCGCCGCCTGCGTCAGGCCGCAGAAAAGCACGTCCAGTACGAACGACCAATCGTCGCTGACGGGGATCGGAATCAGCCCGAGTGCCCACAGGAGTTGTGTCGTCGCCGACGATTTGGGCTCGACGATTTCCCATACCTTGTTGATTTCGTGCGGGAAAGCGGGATGCGTGATGCCAACACCGAGTTGCGACGACGGGAAACCCGACGTAACCGAACGGATGTCGATGTCGGGAAACTCGGCTCGGAAAATCGTGTAGTGCGCCTTCTTCAGTTCAAGGATCTCCGGAATTGCTTCGATGAGAAGGCGCGGAGAATAGTCCTTCAGTTTCGGCGGCAGCTGCTTGCCATCGTACGAGAGACGCGCGATGTTCCGCATGATTGCGTCGGCCTTCTCATGACCGAACGCCCGTGTCAGACCGGGGTAGTGTCTGCCGATTCCGTCCGGTGCGCCAGCCATATCGAGCGCGACTACGGGGACACCAAACGATTCGAGGCGCGAGCCGAGCTGCATTGTCTTGCCCGCTCCAACGATGCCGCTGGCCCCGGAGATAACGAGCGCCCCGCGATCGGAGCTCTTGCCGAAAACTTGATCCACGAGATCGTCGGTCTCTGCCGGCAGGGCACCATTCTTGAAAATATCAAGAACGGTTCCGAGGCCGAGTGTGTCCAGCGTTGTCTGTCGCATCGTCGTCATGATGCGGCCCCCTCGCTTACACGAAAGACGGCAGCAATACCCACGTCGCCTGCCGCGCAACCAAACACAAGCACATTTCCACCGCCGAGGTCGACAGCTTCTTCGAGCCCCTCGATCAGGGACCGCGTCAGCGTCGGGCCCTGCGGGTGGCCCCAGACCAGCGAACAACCGTTGTTGTTCATGTTGTGCCAGTCGTAGTCGAGTACCCGTGAGAAGATCGCATCATTCACGGCAAACGGGTTGTGGTTCTTAATCACGGCAATGTCTTTGAGAGTGAGACCGGTTCTCTGAAGAAGATCCTGGACTGCCAGCGTCGGCGCCTCCGGCATGAGGCTCGGGCGGGTACGGATTTCACTTCTGGCGACGAACTGAATGTCGACTTCGGGGCGCGTGCTCAGCTCCCGAGCCTTCTCCCGGGTGGTCGTAAGAAGGATCGCCATACCGTCCGAGGCGTGCGTTTGTGTGCCGCTCGTCACGCAGGTGTCCAGCTCCCGCATCGCCTTGAGGCCATCGAGTGTGACCCGGCGTACCCCGAAGTCATCGTCGATCGTCCCCATCGGACGCCCCTGCAGGTTGAGAACTTCGAAGGGAAAGAGAACGCGATCCAGGAATCCCGATTTCCTTCCGGCAAAGTACTGCTCATATCGGTGAGCCGTCAGTTCATCCACTTCTCTGCGGTCGAGTTTGTATTTGCGTGCTGCTGTGCCTGCCGTCGTGATCATCGAGCTGCCGGCCGCGGGATCGAAGCCGAAGTTATCCCATACATCACTGATTGAATGCGTCCGTTCGTAGGCGCGGCGTTCCGGGAAAACTCCCACCGGCGAATCACTCGTTCGGTCGAAGGTGAGAACCGCCGCGGCGCGGTGAGAACCTGTCTGAATCTGGGCGGCGCCAACCAGAACCGCCTGAAGCCCCGTCGCGCACGCCTGCTCGACGTGGAAGCCGGGAAGTCGCCGTCCCATGCAGCTTGACACGAGCGGCGCAGTCCAGAACTTCCAATGCCAGGGCACCGTGGAGCCGATCACCATGTAGTCGAGTTCGCCGACGGGCACGTGACGTTTCCCTAGAATCTGTGCGGCGGCCTCGCCCGCGAACTGTCCGAGGTTGACCTCGGCGAGGGCAGACGTTTGCCAGGCGGGGAAGTAACTGCTGCCCCATGTCCCATAGGGAATTCTGACGTCGGGAAACATCGAGTTTCCGTTTTTCATCCGTGGCTCCTGATGGCTGGGCGAATCAGCGGGAAAGAGTGACCAGAAAGTTATAACGCAACAGTGCTTCCTTTAAAAGCCCTAAACGGCGCTGCCCCGTCGGCAGACGGCTTACTTCATGCGATAGGCTTCGGCGGCGGGCTTGTAGGCGCGAGGTAACCACAGTGGCCGTCGCAGGCCATCGGGGCCGGGCGCCGGTCGCGTCATTTCGAGCCAGCGTTTGTACACCTTGTGGGACTTGTTCGTATCCACGAAAATATCTCCGTAGCGGTCATCCGCCCCGGCCTGTTCGACCCGGATCTTCTGGTGCCAGCAGTGCTGGCCGCTGATGGGGTCTGCCTGCGGTGGAAACGTAAGGTTCTGGTGAACGCCGGACTCCTGCCACCAGATTCGTTTCGAGTCCGGGTCATCACTTTCGAATGGTTGCACGCCTTCGATCTGGCGCATCATCCATTTTCCCGGTTCGACCTTTTTGAGATCGACGAGTGACGATGCCCAGCGCGGGGCCCCGTCCGTCTGCAGCCGCCATCTTCCCAGGTGGTGCGAGCACGCGATCACGCCCGGGCGGATTCCCTCAGTGACCCAGACGTCGTCGACGAAGTATCCGATTTCCGTGTGCACTTTGATGAGGTCGCCCGTTTTGAAGCCGTATCGACCGGCATCCTCGGGGTGCATCCAGACAGGGTTCTTGTGAGAAATTTCGACCAGTGATTTCGCATTTCCCGAACG
>JAPUJU010000336.1 GCA_027296025.1 bacterium | reverse complement strand
GAGGAAAAAGCACCGATCGGGGGGGAAGGCAACGGTGGAGTGATCTATCCGGAGCTTCACTCCGGTCGTGATGGCCTGCTGGGGATGGCCCTTATTATGCAACTACTTGTGGATCGTGACATGTCCCTCAAGAACCTCGTTCGCGTGTATCCGCAGTTCATGATGATGAAAGGTAAGGTTCCGCTGGGAGGCGAGTTCGACGCCGCGCGTATTTCGAGCTTAATCTCCGAACGGGGAGCTGATAAGATAGATACCACAGACGGAGTGAAGGCGATATTCGACGACGGGTGGTGCCACATCCGGGTGTCCAACACCGAGGGTATCGTGCGTGTTATCGTCGAATCCATGTCGACAGAGCGAACCCGGGACCTGCAGGCGCTCGCGGTCGAAGCTGTGGCCGAGTCCTGGGGCTGATTGGGACGAATCGGGAGTCAATGATATGTGTGGAATAATTGGATACGTGGGCGGGAGCCAGGCGTTGCCGATTCTTCTCGAAGGGCTGAAGCGTCTCGAGTACCGGGGCTACGACTCGGCCGGCGTCGCCGTCGTCGATGACGGCGATCTCAGGATCAAGAAGCGCGAGGGCAAGATCGCGGAGCTGGAGAAAACCCTTATCGGCGAAAAGTGCCCGGGCACGACCGGCATCGCGCATACGCGCTGGGCGACGCACGGGCAACCGAACACGGTCAACGCGCATCCGCACATTGATGGCACCAACACGATCGCCGTGATTCACAACGGAATCATTGAAAACTACCGGTCGATTAAAACGCGGCTCCAGAATGAGGGCCGAGAGTTCAAGACGGAAACCGATACGGAAGTCATCGTGTACCTCGTCGAGTATTTCTACGACGGCAAGAACCTCGAAGACGCCGTACAGAAGGCAGTTTCCCAACTCGAAGGAACGTACGGGCTCGTTTTCATATCAAAGAAAGAGCCGGGCAAGCTCGTCGGTGTTCGCAACGGCAGTCCGCTCGTTGTGGGAATCGGAGACGGAGAGAACTTCCTCGCTTCGGATGTGTCCGCCATTCTAAAGCACACGCGTCAGGTGATTTATCTCGACGACAAAGAAATGGTTATTCTCACCACCGACGATTGTAAAACGATGACCGTCGAGAACGAAGTGGTGACGAAAGAGATCGAAGAAGTGCACTGGGACCTCGAAGCGATCGAGAAGGGTGGTTACCCACACTTCATGTTGAAAGAGATTTTCGAGCAGCCTGAAACCATTCGCAACGCACTGCGTGGGCGCATGGTCTATGATACGGGCGAAGCTCACCTCGGCGGGCTGGCTGACTCCGAGCCGGATCTGCGTGACCTCAAACGGCTCGTCATACTTGCCTGTGGGACGAGCTGGCACGCGGGTCTGATCGGCGAATACATGATCGAAGAGAAGGCCCGCGTTCCGGTGGAGGTCGAATACGCTTCCGAGTTTCGCTACCGTAATCCAATCATCGACCGTGGCACGGTGACGTTCGCGATAAGCCAGTCCGGCGAGACGATCGATACGCTCGAAGCGATGCGCGAGGCGAAGCGTAAGGGGTCGAGAGTACTGGGTATCTGTAATGTGGTAGGCAGCACGATCGCGCGCGAGTCAGACGGTGGCGTCTACATTCATGCGGGTCCGGAGATCGGTGTCGCATCGACGAAGGCGTTTACTTCACAAATCACCGTCCTCACACTGATCGCGTTGTTGCTTGGCCGGCGCGTCATGTCGAAGACGCAGGGCCGGCGGATCATCGAATCGGTCCAGCGGATTCCGGCTCAGGTGAAAGAAATTCTGGACAAGAACGACCAGATCTACGAGATCGCCAAGGCGTACTGCAACGACTCGAATTTCCTCTACCTCGGCCGAGGAGCAAACTTTCCTGTCGCACTGGAAGGCGCGCTCAAACTGAAGGAAATCTCTTATGTGCACGCGGAGGGGTACCCGGCGGCGGAGATGAAGCACGGTCCCATTGCTTTGATAGACAAAAACATGCCAGTGGTTGTCATCTGTCCAAAGGACAACGCCTACAACAAGATTCTCGGGAATATTTCCGAGGTGAAGGCGCGCAAGGGACGACTTATCGTCATCGCCAACGAGGGTGATACGGAAGCGACCGCGCAGGCAGACCACGTTATTACGATTCCAAAGACTCTGGACATGTTGTACCCGATCCTGTCAGTGATCCCGCTGCAGTTGCTGGCGTATCATATTGCCGTGCTTCGCGGCTGCGATATCGATCAACCGAGAAATCTGGCCAAGAGTGTCACAGTGGAGTAAGACAATGAAGAAAATCCTCAAGACGAAACAGGCTCCCGAAGCCATTGGCCCGTACAGCCAGGGGGTTGACACCGGCGACCTCGTCTTCGTTTCCGGTCAGATCCCGATCGATCCCGCGACGGGCAAGATCGAAGCGACCGATATCGAGAATCAGACGCGGCAGGTGTTTGAAAACATAAAAGCCGTTCTGCTTGCCGCGGATCTCGGCCTGGAACATGTGGTGAAGATGGGAGTGTTCTTGAAAACGTTGGATGAGTTTCAGGCGATGAACGCCGTGTACGCCGAGTACTTTCCAGGCGATCCTCCTGCCCGCTCGACGATAGCGACTGCCGGACTTCCGATGGGCGCGCGTGTTGAAATAGACGTCATCGCCCGACGCTAGGCGTCAGATTTGCTGGACGATGTACCGGTCCTTGTTATAATCCCCTGATTCCATTATTTTTGCACTGAATGGGAATGGATGGGTCCTGGTGGGCCTCAGGGACTTCAAATCCTTTTGCCGGACGTTTAAAGCGGTCGGGGTGGGTTCGATTCCCACACATTCCCGCCATCTACTACCTCGACCAGTGCGAGTCTAATGCGGGTTGTTTTCATAGTATGTCTAATCGTAGGGGCGGCACAGATTGGCGCCGCAGCGGGTACGACGTTGCCACCCGGCGCCGCCACGGCGGACGCCGCAGCGCGCGGCGACTCGACCGGTTTTCAGTCACCGGCAAAGACGGCTGATCAGAAACGACTCAAATCCGAAATGGCTCGGCTCGGCCTTCCTGGTATTCCCGGTTTGAAGCGGTGGGAAAGGGAAAAGGTGCCGAAAGTCGCCATGGTCTCGAGCATGGCTCTTCCCGGGCTCGGGCAGGTCTACAACGGTCGCAAGTGGAAGACCGTCATCATGGTCACGGCGATTACGTGGTACGGGGCCAACGCATGGTTCGAGCACAAGTACGCCGTGCAGGCGGAGGCCCGGCGCGACCTGCTTCCTGAGGGGTCTCTCGAGTGGAAGTTCCAGAATCTGTTGTATGATTTTCACAAGGAGAGCTCCAGGGATTTCGTCTGGTGGACCGGGCTTGTTTGGTTGATCGGGGTGCTCGACGCGTTTATCGATGCCCACCTCTTCGATGTGCGGTCCATTGATCCGGCCGTGATTCAGGGAACCGAAGAGAAGTTCTATGGAGTTAAGGTAAACTTTTGATCTCGCGGAACCGAATACGAAATTTCTGCATCATTGCCCACATCGATCACGGCAAGTCGACCCTTGCCGATCGTTTTCTCGAATCGACCGGGACATTGACGAAGAAAGCAATGCGTGCGCAGGTGCTGGACACGATGGATCTCGAACGCGAACGGGGGATCACCATCAAGAGCCACCCGATCCGGATGGACTTCGAATCGAAAAGCGGTGAGAGCTACCGGTTCAACCTGATTGACACGCCGGGTCACGTGGACTTTACGTATGAGGTGTCCCGATCTCTCGCGGCGTGTGAAGGAGCAGTTCTGGTCGTGGACGCGGTTCAAGGTGTGCAGGCCCAAACGCTGTCGAACCTTCACCTCGCTGTCGAGAGCGGTCTGGAAGTCATCCCGGTGATCAACAAGATCGACCTCCCGAACGCGCGGATCGATGATGTCAAAACGGAACTGCTGGAACTCCTGGGGGGAGAGCCGGAAGAAATTCTGTGCGTGAGCGCCAGGAATGGGGATGGTGTCGAGGAGTTGATGG
>JAPUJU010000335.1 GCA_027296025.1 bacterium | reverse complement strand
GACCTCCAAGCCGTCCAAAGCTACGGGTTTCGTGGGGAAGCGCTGGCGAGTATCTCGTCAGTGTCGCGCTTCGAAATGATCTCTAGTGAAGACGACGAGGGTGAAGGCTGGAAAATCGCGATGGATGGGAAAACGATTGTCGATGCGAGCCCGGCGCCACACGCACGAGGAACGACTGTTCGGGTCCGCGACCTGTTTTTTAATACGCCGGCTCGAAAGAGATTTCTCAAGTCAGATCTCACCGAACGCAGGCGAATTCTTGAGACGGTGCTCTCGTTCGCGCTGATCTCTCCAGAACTTGATGTGCACTACACAGAAGACGACAAACCAGTGCTGGACCTCATTCCAGGCTCGTCGTGGAAAGATCGTGTTAGTGCGATCCTCGGTGCGACGACTATGAAACACATGGTGAAAGCCAGTCTCGACTCAGGAGACGTTCGCGTGCACGGTTTCATCAGCCTTCCAACGTACACGCGCGCAAATCGCAACCACCAGTTTCTTTTCATCAACCGCCGCCTCGTTCGCGAGAAGACCATGATGCGTGCTATCCAGCAGGCGTACCGATCGGTGATCCCGGCGAAGCGCTTTCCCGTTATCGTCCTTTCGCTCGAGTTACCGTTCGATGAGATCGACGTCAACGTGCACCCGACGAAACTCGAAGTGCGCATTCGCAAGGAGCGTCAGGTATTCGACGCCGTGCACCGGGCGATCAAGCAGGCATTGTCCGGTCGGACTGAGTCGGCTCTCGGCGTTCGGTATTCGCGCGACGACGGCGATCAGTTGACAGCAGCCAAACGGGCGGGTATGCCCGCGTACCTTTCGGAAATGCCGTCCACATCAGCCGGCGCGAAGGAGCCCGTGCCGGTCGACGCTTATCGTCACCGAGTGCGTGACGCCTACGGAAGCTATCTCGGCAGGGAAGTGCGAGGTGCGCACGACGGCCCGCAGCTAGGCCTCAAGACTGAAACGAAATCTCCCGCGACGGACACAGCGGAGGACGAAGTCAAAGGGAAACTAACCAGTGAGGAAAGCCTGTTCTGGCAGTTCAACAACGCGTACATCTTTATTCAGGTGCGGGGCGGGATCGTGGTCATCGATCAGCACGCCGCTCACGAACGGATTATCTTCGACACGAGCAAGAAACGCCTCGCGGACGAGATCCCCGTAACACAACAGATTCTGTTTCCGATCCCGCTCGAGCTGTCGCTCGCCGAACTGTCCGTGTTTAACGAATCAAAGAGCATTTTTGTAAAGCTCGGGTTTCACCTCGAACCGTTCGGAGGCACCAGTATCCTGGTGCGGGGTTACCCGCAGGGAGTGAAAAACTGGAGTGAAGGACGCCTCCTCCAGCGTATTTTTGATGACATCGTCCAGGAGCGCTTCCCCGGCGAAAGTCACGCGGACAAAATCATCGCGAGCTATTCGTGCCGGAGTGCCATCAAGGCCGGTCAGAAACTGAGCATCGACGAAATGAGAGACCTGGCCGATCAATTGTTCGCTGTCGAGAATCCGTACTCGTGTCCTCACGGACGACCCACGATCCGGCGACTGACCCTCGAGGAAATCGGAAGCTGGTTTCACCGTAGATAATGACCGACACTCGCGGGAACGCCGTTGCAATCATGGGGGCCACGGCAACGGGAAAGTCCAACGTGGCCATTCAACTTGCCGAAATGTTCGGCGGGGAAGTGGTGTCGATGGATTCGCGGCAGGTGTATCGCGGTCTCGACATCGGTACGGCAAAAGTCAGCGCCTCGAAGCGGCGGGGAATTTCCCACCATCTGATTGACATTTTGGATCCCGATGAACCGAACAGCGCGGGCAAACACGTCGAGCGTGCCCTCGCCGCGTGCGCGGGCATCATCGGGCGCAGGCGGGTTCCGATCCTGGCGGGCGGGACGGGGCTGTATTTTCGCGCCCTGTTCTATGGTTTGATCGACGTCGCAGTAGACGGAGAGAAGGCTGCAAACCTGCGCAAGACGTTGTCGGAAAAGACTACCAAAGCGCTCCGGGCGGAATTGAAGGCCCTGGATCCAACGCGGGCGGACGAACTGCATGAGAGCGATCGTCTGAGGATTCTTCGCGCGCTCGAGATTTTTCATCTGACGGGAAAACCGTACTCCGAAAACGTTCGCAGTCAGGTGAACGCATTGCCGTGGGCCGGGAGCAAGATTGTGTTGACGATGCCTAGAGACCGGCTTCGCGCACGGATCGCCGAGAGAACGCGAGAAATGTTCGAGGCCGGCTGGGTCAACGAAGTCCGGGGGTTGTTAAGAGCGGGACGCAAGAAAGATGCGGCAGGAATGTTGAGCCTCGGCTACCGTGAGATCGCGGCTGCGCTGGAAGGCGGTGGGGATCCGTCGACATGCATCGACACCATCATCACGCAAACACGGAAATACGCAAAAAGACAGGAAACCTTCTTTCGTAGTGAGAGTGACGCGGTATGGATCGATGTCACGGAGTCGAATTTCATGGATCGCGTCGTGTCGTCCGCCAGAGGGGGGCTCGGCCTTTAAATCTAACTTGACATGATTGTTCTAAGGTGATAGAAAGACAGCTGTTAGTTAAGGAGCGGGCATAACTCAGTTGGTAGAGTATCAGCTTCCCAAGCTGAGGGTCGCGGGTTCGAGTCCCGTTGCCCGCTCCAGAAAACTGTATTCGGAATGTTGCCGACGAATGTGAAGATCACGCTTCTCTTGGTGGTTACCGCCGGGGTATCCATCTCCTGCTCCGCTTCCAGGGGTACCCGCGAGAGCAGTGCGCTCGAGCAGGCGATTGTCCTTTTCATCGACGGTGAATACATCGAGGCCGAATCGGCGCTCGAGGCGGTGATACCGACCCTGACCTCG
>JAPUJU010000334.1 GCA_027296025.1 bacterium | reverse complement strand
ACGGTTACACTGGTCGGCGAGAACCGGCGGCTGGGAACCTCGGACGTGCGCTTCGCACCCTACTTGCCGGGTGGCAGCATACCGCTGGCCGAGGGCACGGCACTCGACCTCGATCCGAGTTCTGCGCCGAAAACCCTCATCTTTCGTTCAGAAGGTGCCGATGGAAAGCAGCTCGAGCGCTACTACACGTTCTACCCGGACCGCTACGTCATCGACACGGGTGTCCGTTTCCAGGCGGGACACTTCCCGTTCGCCCGCAGCATCCGCTGGGGATTCGGTCCGGGCCTGCGGGCTACCGAAGCGAATGAAGAGGACGACTTCAGCCGGTTTCGCGGGATCCTCCGCCTCGGCGAAGAGGTCTATAAGAAAAAGCGCGGCGACTTCGTCGAGGAATTCGCCGGCACCATACAGTGGGCGACGCTTCAGACAAAGTACTTCACGGCCGTCATGCTGCCGCCCGAACCGGTCGGCGGTGAGGCGCAGCTCCGAAGCCGCAAGGCAATCAACTTCATTACGGGCTGGATCCAGATCCCGATCTCGAGCCGGGGAACCATCGACCAGTCGATCCAGATTTATCTCGGACCACTCGACAACAACCGACTCAGTGCGCTCGGGCGCGGGCTCGACAAGACCATCGACATCGGTTTCGAGAGGGTGTCGATTTTCAGACCGATCAGCTTTGCCATCCTCTGGAGCATGCAGAAAATCTACAAGGTCATTCCGAACTACGGGCTCGTAATTATCATCATCTCCATCTTCACGAAGATTCTCTTCTACCGCCTGACCCATAAGAGCTTCAAGTCGATGCGCGACATGCAATCGTTGCAGCCGAAGATCGCAGCTATCAAAGAGCGCTACAAAGACGACAAACAAAAACAGAGTAAGGAGACGATGCGTCTCTACAAGGAGAGCGGGATCAACCCGCTCGGTGGCTGCCTGCCCATGGTCTTTCAGATGCCGGTCTTCATCGCGTTGTTCAACGTCCTGCGGACCACGATCGAGGTCCGTCGTGCACCGTTCATGCTCTGGATAGACGACCTTTCGCAGCAGGATGTGCTCTTCCATCTTCCTTTTTCGCTTCCGTTTCTTGGGACGGCCGTCAGTTTGCTGCCGATCCTGATGGGTATCGGTATGCTGCTGCAGTCAAAAATCGGGGGTGGTATGGCGGGGCCCGGTTCGGGCGCGGGCCAGCCGAAGGCGCTCACATACATGATGCCCATCATGTTCACGTTTCTTTTCTACAAAATGCCGTCCGGCCTGGTGATTTACTGGATAGTCAACACGGTGCTGTCCGTGGCCCAGCAATGGTACATCAACAAGGGCGCCGCCGACGGTGGCGACTCGAGCGATGAAAAAGCCGAAATACCGAAAAAGAGCAACGACGGGCCGGATACGGTCAAGCCCGTGCCGGCGAAGCCTCGTTCGAAATCACGCAAGCGCAAAGCAGCCAGATCGAAGAAAGGATAAACGTTCATGCCTCAGTCCGTCAAAGCCAGCGGAAAGACCATTGAACAGGCACTTCAGAAGGCATTGAAAGATCTTCGAGCCAGGCAGGATGAAGTCGATATCGAGATTCTCAAAGGCAGAAGCCGGGGGTTCCTCGGCGGGTTGTTTGGGTCGAAGGAGGTGTCGATTCGCGTCACGCTCCGTGAGGCAAAGCGCGCGGAAAATCACGTCGACGTGTTGAAGGGAATTATCGAACGCGTACTCGGATTCATGGGGATTGACCACGACGTCACCGTCGAGTCAATGCCGGACACCACGTTCATGAATATCAATTCCTCCGGCCTCGACGGGTTGCTGATCGGCCGCCGGGGCGAGACGCTCGGCTCGCTGCAGCACGTCGTCAACCGTGTATTTACCAGCCGGACCGGAGAACACAGCAAGATCACGATCGACGTTGGCGGCTACGTTCGCCGGAAGCAGCGGTTGCTGATCGAGCGGGCCCGCAAGGTCGCCGGGCGTGTCCGGGAAACGGGACGCGAGTTCGATTTCGAACCGCTCAAAGCCGCCGAGCGGCGCATCATTCACCTGGCGGTCTCAGACGTTGAAGAGGTGTCGACGTATACGATCGGCGACGGGCTGCTTCGCAAGGTGGTCGTGACGCCCAACAAAGACAACGAAAGAAAATAAGGCCGCCCCTGTCTGCGGCGCCGCCGCTTACACCTCGCTTCTGTCCGCGCCCCGCGCATGTGTTTGAAGAAATCATGATGTACTCCGACGATACCATTGCCGCCCTCTCAACGCCGCCCGGTGAGTCAGGTGTCGCGGTCATTCGTGTGTCCGGGTCGGAGGCACGGCCGATTCTTTCTTCTGTGTTTTCGAACGGTGGACGCGCGCGCGCCGCGAACGAGTTCGAGCACCGGCGCATCTACCACGGCGATCTCCTCGAGAGTGGAGGGGAGCGGATCGACGAAGTGATGTGTGCAGTTATGCGTGCGCCGGAAAGCTATACCGGTGAGGACACGGTCGAAGTGACGTGTCACGGAAACACGGTGGTCGTAGACCGGGTCCTGCGGCGGCTCTTCGAGTGCGGCGCTCGCGCCGCCGAGCCCGGCGAGTTTACAAAGCGCGCGTTCCTGAACGGGAAGCTCGATCTGATCCAGGCCGAAGCGGTGTCCGATCTCATTCACTCGAAGAGCGATCTTCAGCGCCGCGTTGCCCAGGAGCAGATGGCGGGGGGCCTTTCGACGCGCATCAACACGCTGGCCGACGAGTTGATGGAACTGCTCGGTGTGATCGAGGCAAACATCGATTTTATCGAAGACGGCATCGACATACTCGACGTCGAGACTTCACTCTCGACACTCTCGCGGCACAGAAAGGAACTCGACACGCTGCTCGAAAGCGCCGCGTTTGCGAGACCGTTCCGGGAGGGATTCCGGGTCACCATTGCCGGTCCGGTCAATGCGGGCAAGAGCAGTCTGTTCAACCGGCTGCTCGGCGAGAGGCGGGCGATCGTCACCGATGTTCCGGGGACGACACGTGACCTGATCCGCGAGCCAATCGTCCTCGAAGGATTGCTTTTTCTCTTGCAGGACACGGCGGGGCTTCGCGACACCAATGATCGTATCGAGCAGATGGGCGTCGA
>JAPUJU010000333.1 GCA_027296025.1 bacterium | reverse complement strand
GCGACTGGATCTACGTCGAAGACAATTGCGCGGCGCTGGAGAAAGTCTCGACGGATGGTAAGAGCGGCGAGATCTATAATATTGCCGTGGGAAAGAGCCAGCCGAACCTCCATATCGCGAAAAAGATTCTCAAACTGCTGGATGAGCCTGAGTCGCGGATCGTGTTCATCGAAGATCGTAAAGGCCACGACCGCGCCTACTTGATGGACAGCAAGAAAATCGAGGCCCTCGGCTGGAAGCCCGAAGTCGACTTCAATAGCGCGATGGAGAAGACCGTATCGTGGTACAGGGACAACCAGAAGTGGTGGGAGAGTGTGAAGTCGGGTACCTTCCGCGAGTATTACAAGGCGCACTACAAAGCAAAGCTCCAAAAGGGAAAGGCGCATGGCGTATAACGTCACCGCGATTGTCGGCGCCCGTCCGAACTACATGAAGGTCGCGCCGATCTGGCGGGCGCTCGATGGCCGCGACGACGTCACCCGGACGCTCGTTCACACCGGCCAGCACTACGACGAAAACATGTCGAAGATTTTCTTCGACGACCTTCAACTCCCGCGACCCGACGTGTACCTGGGCGTCGGCTCCGGTCCGCACGGCGCCCAGACCGGCAGGGTAATGACGGAGCTCGAGGTGGTTTTCGGGAAGAACCGCCCGGACATTCTGATCGTTGTCGGTGACGTGAATTCAACGATGGCCGGGGCTCTGGCAGCCGTGAAGATGGGGATCCCTGTCGCACACGTCGAGGCGGGCCTGCGTAGCTTCGACCGGGAGATGCCGGAAGAGATCAACCGAATGGTGACGGACGTCGTTTCGGACCTGCTTTTTACGACCTCGAAGGAAGCGGAACCGAATTTGCTTCGTGAAGGGGTCGACATCGAAAAGATCCATTTCGTTGGCAACGTCATGATCGACAGCCTGGACTTTTACCGACCGATGGCGGAGCAGTCGCAGATTCTCGGCCAGGTCGGTGTGGAAAAGAGCCGGTACGGGCTCGTCACTTTGCACCGCCCCACGAACGTGGACGATCCGAGTGTGCTGAAAGGCGTTCTGGGTGCTCTCGAGAAGATCGGTGAGACGTGTCCGCTTGTTTTTCCGGTGCATCCGCGGACGCGTAACATGATGAAAGAAAATAAGATAGAAGTGACTGAATCCCGGATCAAAATTTTAAACCCCATCGGTTACCTGGATTTTGTTAAACTCATGATGAACGCCAGGATAGTGCTCACTGACTCTGGAGGTATCCAGGAGGAAACGACTGTACTCGGAATCCCCTGTTTGACGATTCGCGAAAATACGGAACGGCCTGTCACGGTCGAAATCGGAACCAACCGGCTGGTAGGAATGAATCCGGATCGAATTGTCGACGAAGGGGTGAAAATCCTGGGCGGCGATGTGCCGCCGGGAAAAATCCCGGAACGATGGGACGGAAAGGCCGCCCCAAGAATCGTTCAGGTTCTCGACGAGTACGGTAATGAGTGAGCAACAGACGACCTGGTCCTTCCAGAACAGATCCCTGGAGAGAAGCTTTTACTGGAGCCTCGCAATAACGGTTCTGCCGGTTGCGTCGGGTTTTGTCGTGTCCTGGGTGATCGCCCGCTGGGGCGGTCCGCGTATGATCGGGACCGTCTCCTGGGTGATGTCGTTTGCCACGGCAGCACTGATCCTGGCGAAGTTCGGTCTGGACGTCGCGAGCTCGCGGCTGGCGAGCGAGTACGGGGTCCAGAACCCCGGCTATCTCCGGCGGCTTTTCAAGGCCGGCATCACGTTCCGCGCGGTCTTCACCGTTGTCGTGGGCGGTCTCATTCTCGGATTCGCGAAGCCACTCGCCACCTTCTTCGGTGACCCCACCCTCCTCGGTGCCATCCGGATCGCCGCGCTGGTTGTCGTCTGTGCCAGCTTCTACGAGTTCCAGGAGAACTTTCTCGTCGGGCTCAACCGCCTGGGCACGGTTTACAAGATTCGCAGTACACACCTGATTTCGAGAATCACGTTTACGATCGCGCTGGTGTTGCTCGGCGCCGGTGCAACGACGATTCTAGGCGGATACTGCGCGGCGTGGCTTATTGCGATCGTGGCGTACGCGCTCCTGCTGCACCGGTCTCTCCCCGCCGACTCGGGGGAGTCACCGGAAGGACTGACGCGGAGACTTCTCGTTCTGAGCGGAACCCTTGCGATTAGCGGCGCCTCGGTGACGATCTTTTCACACATGGACCGGTTGATGCTGGGGTACTTCTCCGGCGTGGAAGAGGTTGGCCAGTACGCCGTGGCGAGAAACATCGCCGAGATATCCCTCTTCCCAGTTTTCGCAATCATCATGATGCTCAGGCCAGCCCTGGCGGCCCGCTACAGCACGGGTGAAGTGGCCGAGTGCTCGAGGATCATCCGCAGGTCGCTCCGGTTCTCCCTCGTGTCCGGTGTCCTGTTCGCCGCGATTTTTGCGGTGCTCGGCGTTCCGTTGATCACTTTTGTATTCTCCGAGAGCTTTCGCTACTCCGGTGAGCTCATGGTCCTCTTCATCTGGATTATTGTCTTCCGGTCCATCGGGTCCGTCATCCTGCCCGCTCTGGTCGCGGCGGAGCGGACGAAAGCCTACGCGTATTTGACAACCCTCTCGGCAGTTATCAACTTTGTTCTGAACCTTGTGCTGATCCCCCGCTTCCAGTCCAAAGGTGCCATCCTGGCGACCATCATCTCGTACGGTGTGCTGATGGTGATCGGGCTCCGTCAGGTTGTCACCACGTACCAGGTCAGGGTGGGCACACGAGCCATATCGCTGGGACTGCGCACGGTTCTTGCGGGAATTTTGTCTGCGGGCCTCATCTGGTGGCTTTTTGATAGTTCCGGGCCTGAATGGGGGATCCTCCTGTGGGCGGCTCTTCTGACCGCCCTTTACCTGGCACTGATCTTCGTCTTTCGTGTGGGATCCGTGGGTGATTTGCGCAGGCTGCTCAACGTGCGTTATTCGAGAGGCTAGGAGTATTCTATCTTGACACTCAAAAATCCTCTGCATAGTGTACCTTTTGTTGCGGGACCTACCCCCGAACTCCGCACTGCTTTTGGGAGGCAACTTGGCTAATCTTCAGGTGCTGCTCGCGTTTGTCTTATCATTTTCCGTTGTCGCAATCGTCACTCCTCTCATTCGATTACTTGCCTTGCGGTGGAAACTCGGTGACAAGCCCAACGGACGCAATCTCCACACGAGTACCATTCCGCACCTCGGGGGAATCGGAATGGTTGCGGGAGTTGTCCTCACCCTTGTTGTCATCGGCCGGTTTTTCGGGTTCGGTGAGACAGGTTCATCGTTTTTCTACAAACTCGCGGTGCCCGTGTCGTTGATCGTTGTTCTCGGTCTGGCCGACGATATACGCAACCTTCGGGCCCGGCAAAAGTTGACGATTCAAATTATCGCGTCAACAATTCTCGCCGTTTCGGGTGTGCATCTTTATCTTGGTTTCGAGACGTTTGATACCAATATCCTCGCAGTTATCCTGCTGACTTCTTTTTATCTGGTCGGTACGTCGAGCTCGGTGAATCTGATCGACGGCCACGACGGTGTTGCGGCCGGTGTGTCGCTGATCTCCGCTGCTGCGTTTGCGGTTCTCGCGTGGATCGTCGGCGCGAGCCATCTGGTCGTAATCGCGCTCGCGCTCTCAGGTGTCTGCCTCGGGTTCCTGATCTACAACTTCCCCCCCGGAAGGATCTTCATGGGGGACGCGGGAAGCATGTTCCTCGGCATCGTTCTCGGCGCGGTCGCGTGCGGGCTCAGCATGGCCCAACCCGCTGTCACGACATTCGTTGCGGTGTGTCTTGTCCTGGCGATCCCGACGCTCGACGCGTTGCTGGCCATCGCGCGCCGGCTGTTCCTTCGCCGGCCGGTCTTTCTCGCGGACCACCAGCATATTCATCACATTCTTTCGTCGTTTGGCTTTACCGCCAGGCAAACCGTTGTTATTCTGTATTCTCTGCAGGCCGTAATGGCTTGCCTCGGTGTTCTCGCCATGAGCGGTTACGTAATTCCGATCGTGGCCGGTGGCGTCGTGTTTGTTCTCCTTTTCGTTGGCTTCTTCCGGCTGATGGTCGTCGCGAAGCAACGCTCGCATACCGTGTCTCAAGATCTCTCACACGGTTCTGTTCCATCTTTGGAGAAATAATCTTTCTGTTTGTGACCCGGCGGTGGATCTCACGAACGGTTCACGTCCGTTAACCCGGACGGGCGCTTTTCAACGCGGTCCGCATCTATTCCACCGTTGACGCTCGGCGCCTCGGTATGGTACCGTGTGGAATCCTATTGCTCCTCTTTCTGACGTGTTGCTTTGAATAGGAGTTTCATCGGTGCCGACGACGATGCGTTGCCGCATAGCAAGCGATGTTGACCAACTGTCGAAGGTTCAACGCGAGGAAGTGTCGCACGACCTCCGGAAACATTTCCCGAAACTCGGGATCGAATCGGTTCCACTCGATCACGAGGTGGAACTGGGCAGCACGTATACTCCAAACTCGCCGATTCGTGTGGCACACTTGATGAATCAACTTCTCAGCGAGAGGTTTGATGCCCTCGTTCTTGGTGCGACACATCTTCCGGCCAGACTCCCCTCGGGACTAACGATCGGTGCGATCACCCGGCGGCTTACGCCCTACGATGTTCTCATTTCCGCCGTCGACTGTATTCTCGACGAATTGCGCGAGAACGCATCGCTGGTGGCGAACGACGTTCGCAGGGAAGCGCAGCTGCTCTACTATCGGCCGGATCTCCGCATGGTGAGGGCCAGGGGGAGCATCGACTCGATTATTCAGAAGATCGGGAGCGGAAAGATCGACGGTGCCGTTCTCGCTGCGGGAGACGTTGAGCGTTTGAACAAGCAGGATCACGTTGTCGAGTTCCTGACATGCTCGATCTGCATACCGGCGGCCGGACAGGGCTCTCTGGCCGTGCTTGTTCGTTCGCAAGAGGAAACGGCGCGAAAATCGTTTCGCGCAATCAATGACCCGGCATCTTACAGCGAGATCATTTCGGAGTGGGCCTTTCTCGATCACCTTGGTGTGCATCAGGAAGCTCCGGTCGGAGTGCTCGGCAGCCTCGAGGACAAGACGATCGAACTCGAGGGTATGATTGCACTGCCGGACGGACGAGAGCGCATCCACGCCGTGGTCAAAGGTTCGGTGGGACGTGAGGTGGAAGTCGGTGCGCGACTCGCTCGGGAGATCCTCGAAGCGGGGGGCAAAGAGCTTTTGCAGGAACTGAATCTCGGTTGATTCTCTCTATTCCCCAGGAGCACATACATTGCTGGACCGGCATTTGATACGGGAAGACCCGGATCGAGTGATCATGGGGGTCAAATCGAAGCACGTCGACGCGGATGTCGACAGAATCGTCGCCCTCGACCGCGAACTGCTCGACATCATGAAAGAAAGCGAGGCGCTCAAACACGAACGCAACGTAAAAAGCGAAGAAGTCGGCAGAAAAAAGCGGATCGGTGAAAACGCGGACGAACTGCAGGCCCACCTCAAGGACGTTTCGAACAGGATCAAGGAGTTCGAGGAGAAGGACAAGGAGATCAGCGAGGAGCTGGACACGCTCCTCCTGACGTTGCCGAACCTGCCGCACAAGTCCGTCCCCGTTGGCAAAGACGAGACGGCGAATATCGTTACGAAACACTGGGGTGAGGTCAAAGAACCATTCGATGGTCTCCTCCCGCACTGGGACATGGGCGAGAAACTCGGGATCCTGGACCTGGATGGCGGGCGTCGAGTGTCAGGCCGCGGCTTCGTTGTGTTTCGTGGCGACGGCGCCCTGCTCTGCCGAGCCCTGCTCACGATGATGATCGACATTCACCGCGAGCAGGGCTACGAAGAGGTGTGGGTGCCGTTCATTGTGAGCCGAGAGTCCATGACCGGGACCGGTCAGTTGCCGAAACTCGAGGACGACATGTATCACACCGAAGTAGACGATCTCTTTCTGATCCCGACCGCCGAAGTTCCGGTGACGAACCTCGAGCGCGACACGACGCTACCGGCCGATCGGTTGCCGATCAAGTACACTGCCTACACGCCGTGTTTTCGCCGTGAAGCGGGAAGTCACGGGGCCGATACGCGGGGGCTGCTCCGGGTGCACCAGTTCGACAAGGTGGAAATGGTGAAGTTCGTTCATCCTGATTCGTCCTATGATGAGCTGGAATCCCTCACGAAGGACGCGACAGATGTGGTCGAAGCCCTCGATCTTCCGTACCGGATCGTGGAACTCAGCACGGGTGATCTGAGTTTTGCCGCCGCGAAGTGCTATGACATCGAGGTCTATGCGCCGGGTGTCGAAAAGTGGCTCGAAGTTTCGTCGTGCAGTAACTTCGAATCATTTCAAGCGCGCCGCGCAAACATCCGCCTGAAGAAATCGCCGGGCGAGAAGTACCGTTTCGTTCACACCCTCAACGGATCAGGGCTGGCGCTGCCGCGTATCATTGCCACGATTCTGGAGCATCATCAGACGCCGACAGGCCGGGTAAAGATTCCGAACAGGCTGGTGCCGTACATGAACGGCCAGGACTACCTCGGCTAGCACGGACGCTCCATGGTTCCACTGAGAAATTACCGCGGTAACCTTCGCTTCTGGCTGAAGAGCTACATGCTCGTCGGTGTCGTAGTTCTCATTTTCGCGATTTTTTTCTACACGAACCGTGTGATCAACCGGATGGAAGAACAGTCCGCGGCAACCACGCGCGTTTTCTCGAGATTTATTGCTGAGGTGGTTTTCGAAGCGCAGGATCCGGGCAAGCGTCTCGTTCTGCAGGAAGTGATCCGAGAAATCAGACTTCCCATTATTCTTACGGACGTCGAAGGCAGGCCGTTTGCCTGGCACCGCGTCAGTATCCCGGAGCCCGCCGACGAGGATTTCAATGCACTGCTGACGATGGACCCGAACAACCCGCCGCCGGGAAAGATCAGCGACCTTGTCGCGATGGTCAGAAAGTTTGATGCGTCGAACACTCCCGTTGAAATACGGAGCGGCGGTGACGGTGTGCTCCAGGGGTACGTGCATTTTGGCGTATCGCAGCTCCAGCGCGAGCTTCGCCTGATGCCATTCATTCAGTTCGGGCTTGTTCTCCTCTTCATGAGTGTGGCGTTTCAGGGGCTGCGGGCGCTCAAGTTGAGTGAACAACGATCGATCTGGGTCGGTATGGCGAAGGAAACCGCCCATCAGCTCGGTACTCCGCTCTCGGCGCTTCTTGGCTGGATTCAGATGCTTAAAGACCAGGCGAAAGCCGGGAGTATCGATGATCTGAACGCGTCCGTCCGTGAGATGGAAGAAGATCTAAAGCGCCTCTCCAAGGTGACGGAGCGTTTCAGCAAGATCGGGTCGGAACCGGAGTTCAAGAACGTCAATATCTCGGAAGTCCTCGATCGCACGGTCCGGTATTTCCATCGGCGCCTGCCGCGCCTCAAGGCGGACTCGACGATCTCACTCGATATGGACGAGTCACCCTTTATTCGCGGCAACGAAGAACTGCTCGAGTGGGTGTTCGAGAACCTGATCAAGAACGGGCTCGATGCCCTCGGCGAGAAAGGTGGAGCGATAAATATCCGTTCGCGCTACGACGCAAAGGAGAGGCGGGTCGATGTCTTCGTCGAGGATACCGGCAGGGGTGTCCCGCCGGCGCTGAGGCGGCAGATTTTCTCACCCGGCTTTACGACCAAGAAGCGTGGTTGGGGGCTCGGCCTGGCGCTGACGCGGCGGATCGTCGAGGAGTACCACGGCGGCGAGTTGCGGCTCTCCGAGTCTCGGGTCGGCAAAGGCAGCACCTTCCGCGTCGGAATTCCTGTCCCTTAACTGCCATAACCCACTACACTTCATACCCTTGTACGCATCGCGACCGGGCGCATTTGTGGTAAAATAATACGGTATCGTGTTGCCCTTGAGGGTCTTATATTAGAATAGAGTTCGGCCCCTTGAGCACGGTCCAAAAGCCCGTATAAGAGTTCACAGCAAGAAGGCGGTAGGCTTGGCCAGTCAGAAAATCCTGTGGGTGGATGATGAGATCGAATTCCTCAAGTCTCATATCCGGTTCCTCAAAGACAAGGGCTACGAGGTAGCGGAAGCCACCAATGGCGAGGACGCAGTTGCCATGGTGGGCAAACAAAAATACGATGTCCTCCTCCTCGACGAGTCCATGCCGGGCATGGGCGGGCTCGAGACGCTCAACGAGATCAAGGAAATCGACGCGAATCTTCAGGTGGTCATGATCACCAAGAACGAGGAGGAGCGCCTGATGGACGACGCGATCGGGATGAAAATCGCCGATTATCTCCTCAAACCAGTAAGCCCGATCCAGATCTACTCGGCGTGCCGGCGGATCTTCGATTCGCACCGGCTACAGGAATCCCGGTTTTCACAGGACTACGTTCGCGAGTTCAACAACATGAACTCGATGATCGAAGAAGGCACCTGGGAAAGCTGGGTACGCATTCACAAGAAACTGTGCACGTGGGATCTCGAGTTCGACCTCTTTCGCGACAGCGGGCTCGAAGCAACCCACGACGAACAAAAACTCACTGCGAGTCTTCAGTTCGGCCGGTTCATCGAAAAGAATTACGTGAACTGGGTCCAGTCCGACGAACGCCCGCCGATGAGCCCGGATATTTTTGGTAAGTTTGTCGCCCCGCACATCAAAGCGAAGAAAAATGTGTTCTTCATCGTGATCGATTGTTTGCGCCTCGATCAGTGGATGATCATCGAGCGGTACCTGCGCGATCTGTACGACGTGCAGACAGATTACTACATGTCGATTCTCCCCACGGCGACTCCCTATTCCCGCAATGCGATTTTCAGTGGGCTATTTCCCGACGAGATCGCGCGCCGATACCCGGACAAGTGGCTCGAGCGATCGAAAGATGAGATCAGTAAGAACCGATACGAGGAATTTTTTCTTGCCGAACAAATGAAACGTCATGGTATCGATGCCAGCCGGTTGAAATATTTCAAGATTTATGCGGTTCAGGAAGCAAACGAGCTGAAAAAGCGGATGGCCCGGCACATGTTGTTGCCGTTCGTTTCGATGGTTTTCAATTTTGTCGACATTCTGACGCACGGCCGTAACCAGTCGGAGATTCTGCAGCAGATGGCCCCCAATGAAGCGGCCTTCCGGTCCGTCGTCCGCTCGTGGTTCATCCACTCGGTGCTGTTGGACATACTGCGCGAGCTCGCTCGCCGGAAGACAACGGTCGTGCTTACGACTGATCACGGGTCCATTATGGGTCGGCGTTCCGCACTCGTCTACGGGCGCAAGGATACATCGACGAATCTGCGGTACAAGTACGGTGACAACCTGAAGTGTGACGATAAGCAGGCGATTGTGGCACGAAAACCCGCGGATTACCGTCTGCCGGTTGAGTCCAGGACGAAGACGTACCTTTTTGCGAAAGAGTACTTCTACTTCGTTTACCCGACGAACTTTCGCGATTACGACAAACAGTATCAGGGTAGCCTGCAGCACGGCGGCGTATCGCTTGAGGAGATGATCCTGCCGTGTTTGACGCTGACCCCCAAGCCCTGAGATGTTACCCGACCGGAGCGAGACAGCGGTGTTTCGGACACACTCCGAGCGAGAGACGATCGAGTTCGGAGAGCGGCTGGGCCGGCGCATTCGGAGCGGCATGTGTCTGTCGCTCGGAGGGGGAATGGGATCGGGAAAATCCGTTCTCGTGCGCGGGATCTGCCGTGGGCTCGGTGTGGACGACGACGTGGTGAGTCCTTCATTCATTCTCTGTGAGGCGTACGTAGGACGGCTTCCCGTCATTCACACTGATTTTTACCGACTGGAATTCGAGAACGAAATCGAGGAGCTCGGCGTCTTCGATCAAATCGACGGAGAAACGGTTGTGATTGCGGAGTGGGGTGGGCGCTCCGAACGGTGGCAGGACCTCGCCGATGCCGTCCTGGAACTGATCGTCATCGGTGAGTCGGACCGCCGGATCAGCGTCTCGTACTCTCCCGACGTAGCCCATATTTTCGAGGAGCGGTAAACGTGCGTATTCTCGCGATCGATACGTCTCACCCGGTCGGCAGCATCTCGCTGACGATCGACGGCGACGTGGCTGGATCGGTTCGCTTCGGCTCGGCCGCATCGCACCTCGTGGAGCTCGGCGTCAGCGCTGCACGCCTGATCGAAGATGCGGGGCTCGACGTCTCCCGGATCGACCGGCTCGCACTCGTCACGGGTCCGGGCAGTTTCACAGGTCTTCGCATCGGGATGTCCTACGTGAAGGGCCTTTACGCTGCAATGGGGACGGAAGTTGTCACCGCAACGAGCCTCAAGCTTCTTGCCCGGCAGACGCCTGCTACCGGCGAGGTGGTCTGCTCGATGATCGACGCGCGTCGCGATGAGGTTTACACTGCCGCGTACGTCACGGGAGATGGAGGCGTCGGCAAAGAGATTGTAGCGCCACACACGACCGTGCCCGCCGAATTTGTTTGCTCTCTGGACAGGCGCGCGACGACGTTTGTTGGCACCGGGGCGCTTCGTTACCGGGAGCAAATCGAGAGTACGTTCGTGGGACCGGCGGAATTTGTCCCGGAGGAGGAAAACTTCCCGTCGACCCCTTTTCTAGGGAAGATCGCGGGCGACCTCACGCCCCTGACCAAAAAAGAGGTACGCTGCCTCGAGCCGTTTTATATTCGTCCGAGCGACGCGAAGCTCAAGAAGATTGAGGAGCGGTGAGCATGGATCTCAAACATATCAGGCTCGAACCGATGACCGAAGCGCATCTGACCCGCGTGCTGGAGATCGAGGGCGATGTGTTTTCGACTCCCTGGACCAGCGAAATGTTCACACAGGAAGTCGAAGGGCACCTGGGTTCTCGGCCCATCGTTGCAACGTTGCTCGGCAAGGTGGTTGGCTACGCCATCGCCTGGTTCTTCGACGAAGACGTTCATCTCGTTAATATTGCCGTCGCCAGACGGCTTCAGTCGAGGGGGATCGGAAAGCTTCTCGTGAACGATGTCGTCCGCGAGGCTCGCAAGCGCGATAAGGAAGTAATCACTCTCGAGGTTCGTGCCGGACATGCGGGCGTGCAGGTGTTCTACCGCACATTTGGCTTCCGCGGTATCGGCCTGCGAAAAGGATACTACTCCGACAATCGCGAGGATGCCGTGCTGATGATACTTGAACTCGTTCGGCAGGCCCCCGCCCCACGCGCCGGGGGGCGTGAATCCAATGCCCGCTGACGTCGAGCGCGTCGGGACCGGTGTGCTGCTCGGCAGCGGCCTCTCGAGTGTTGGCGATCCGTTCGATGTCGAGCGCCGTCTCCGGTTCGACGAGATTCCCGGCGTGGGCGACGCCGGCGTCGCCGGGCATCGGGGCGAGGTTCGAACGGTTAGAATTGGCGGTCATCCGTGTTGTTTTGTTTTCGGCCGAAGGCATTACTACGAAGGTGACGAAAACCCGATCGGTCGCCTGATCGAGCACCTTTATGAGAGCGGTGTTCGGCAACTTGTTGTCACCTCGGCGGCCGGAAGCCTCGACGGATCGGCACGGCCCGGTGAGCTCGTATTGGTGGACGCTATTCTTGATCTGCAATTCCGCAACCGCCGCACCGCGGCCCCACTCGCGACTTCCTCCCCGCCGGCAAACACTTCACGCGCCGCAGCCGCCAACCTTCGGCTCGCGGACCATCTCCGCGCGCGCATCCAGCGTGCCGCACGGCGGGCCGGTCTCCGATTGAATCGGGGCAGCCTGGCGAGCTTCCCAGGACCCGCGTACGAGACACCGTCGGAAATCCGGGCGCTGAAATCGATCGGTACATCGCTCGTTTCCATGTCCGGCGCCCCGGAGACCGTTGCCGCGAACGCACTTGGTATGCAAGTTGCGATGATTGCGGTCGTAACCAACTGGGCGGCAGGAATTTCGACAGTGCCGCTGACCCATGACGATGTTCTCACTTGCGGCCAGTCAGTTGCTGCCGATTTGAGGCGCCTGATTACGCAATTCGTTGAACTGGATTAGCTTAGGACCTGCCCGGGGCGATCCACCGATTTTAGGGTTGTGGGGTCTCGTGCGGGCTCGTATAGTTGTCCTGTATCCGTTGTCCCATCTACAGTTAGAGAAGTCATGTCCTGGTTCAAACGATCCAAAAAAAGTCTGAAGGCCACCGCGCCGAAGAAAAATATGCCGGACGGGCTCTGGCAGAAGTGCCAGTATTGTGGCGAGATACTCTACATCAAGGAACTCGAGAAGGCGCTCTGGGTCTGCTCGAAATGTGGATACCACTTCATGATCGGGACCGACCAGTACATCGAGATTCTCTGCGATTCGGGGACATTCGAAGAAACCCACACCGGCATCCGTTCCGTTGATCCGCTCGAATTCAAGGACGTCAAGAAATACTCCGACCGCCTCAAGCAGAGCATGTCGAAGACCGGCCGTGAGGACGCGGTGATTACCGGGTTCGCAAAACTCAGCGGCCGCGATGTCGTAATCGCAATCATGGATTTTTCATTCATGGGTGGAAGTATGGGTTCCGTCGTGGGTGAAAAGATCGCCCGCGCGATGAACGACGCGACGAAGTACAGACGGCCGCTCATCATCGTTTCCCGTTCGGGCGGCGCGCGGATGCAGGAATCGATTCTCTCTCTCATGCAGATGGCGAAGACGGCCGCCATGCTCGCGAAAATGTCTGAGGAGCGCATTCCGTACATTTCCGTGCTGACGAACCCAACGACCGGTGGGGTCACGGCCAGCTACGGCAGTCTCGGAGACGTCATCATCGCCGAGCCGCGGGCGTTGATTGGTTTTGCCGGCCCCCGGGTCATCAAGCAGACCATCGGACAGGAGCTCCCCGACGGTTTTCAGAGAAGTGAATTTCTTCTTGAACACGGAATGATTGACATGATCTGCCCGAGAGACGGACTCCGGGATCGAATCGGCGATCTACTCGAGTTTTTTTGTGTCGCGGTAGCAGCCACCCCAAGCGAGGCGGACAAGAATGAGGGGGAATCCTCAGCGGTTTCTTAATACGCCTGCCCCATTACCCCCGAACCTGTCGTTTGTGCTAAACCTTTCACCCTCCGCGATGACGCTGGGACTCGGCAACGTGCGCGCATTGCTCGAGGGGCTCGATCATCCCGAGAACAATTTTCGATGCGTCGTTGTTGCTGGTACGAACGGCAAGGGTTCGGTAACGGCGTTTCTCTCGTCTATTCTCTCCTCGAACGGTATTCGCACGGGCTGGTACAGTTCACCGCATGTCTATTCGGTCAACGAACGGATATGCGTCGACAACGTTCCTGTCGACATCGATCGAATGGAGGAGGCGGCTTCGCGCATCGCTCCATTGCACGAAGAAATCGGCTACAGCTATTTTGAGGCGCTGACGGCCATCGCATTTCTCGTTTTCGAAAAGAGTGAAGTCGAAGTCGCGGTTCTCGAGACGGGTCTCGGTGGACGGTTCGATGCAACGAATGTAGTCGAGCCGGAGTTAACCGTGCTGACCAGCGTGTCGGTCGATCACCGGCGCATACTCGGCGATACCAGGGAAGAAATCCTCCGGGAAAAACTGGGGATCACCCGGCCGGGCGTGCCGCTGCTTGTGGGCCCGCTATCGTCGGGGCTCGCCGCTGTGGTTCGGGAGAAGGGGGATCGTGACGGTTTTCCGGTGACGATGATCGACGACCTCGGCACGGTGGAGCCGGTAGAGACAACCTTCGAGGGCAGCCGGGCGAACGTCCGGACAAAACGGGCGGACTACGGGACACTGCCGCTGCCCTTTATTGGCGGGCACCAGCACGCGAATGCGCTTCTTTCGATTTCGGCGTCGGAATACATTCTGGACGAGGTGAGGAATCTCGTTCAGGCTTCTTCGAACACGAGAATGCCCGGCCGATTCGATGTTGTCGAGGCGGGCGGGAAACGTGTCGTCCTCGATGTCGGGCACAACGACGCGGCATTGATCGCCGCCGGTGAAGCGCTCATCGGCATCTCACCGCGCGGGAGCAACGCGATGGTTCTGGGAATGTTGCAACGCAAGGACGTGATCGATTTTCCAAAGCGGCTCCACGAGTTCGTTTCGCGGGTGTATCTGGTCGAGCCTGTTACCGGTGAGTCATATACCGCGCCGGCCCTGCTCGAGAGTATTGGTATCGAAAACATCCGCATCCGGGGACTCGATGTGATTCTCTGTGGTCCGCAGGAGACGGACAAAAGCGTGGATGACTTCGTCGACTGTCTGCTCCATGGGCGGCAGCCGTTCGATGCAGTGCTCATCGCGGGCTCGCACCGGACCGTCGAACGGTATGGACACTCGCTCGGGCGAAAGGGGTTCTTGTAGGTGGCTCGATCCTTTTTGGGCATCGATATCGGGGGCACAAACGTCAAATTCGCCTGGATCGACTCCAGAGGACGGATGATCCACAAGGCGACCATGAGGACGCAGGCGGAGGCTGGACCCGAGGACGCCTTCGGGAGAATCGCGAAAACGGTCCGCCGGGTCATGGGGAAGGATGCGCCTGCGGGCGTCGGTATCGGCTGCGCCGGGTTGATCGACCGCGAAGAGCGTCGGCTTGTTGTCTCCCCAAACCTCCCGGCGTGGAGCGGCGCGCGGATCGGCCGGATATCTGAGCGCGCACTCGGTGTATATACTATATTAGAGAATGATGCCAATGCCGCTGCGTACGGTGAGTTCTCGGTGGGTGCGGGACGGGGAGCAAAAACTTTCGTTGTGGTGACACTCGGTACCGGTGTCGGTGGCAGTATTATTCACGAAGGTACCATCTTCCGGGGTGCGCGGAATTATGCCGGCGAGATCGGGCACGTAACGATCAACGAGCGAGGACCCCTGTGCAAATGTGGCAACCGCGGATGTCTCGAGGCGTATCTGGGAGCGGATGCATTGGTGAAGGTCGCAAAGCACAGGGTCAAGAGTACGCGTTCCGTCCTCGGGCGGCTCGCTGCCGAACACGGGTCGTTAACACCAAGACTCATTGGACAGGCCGCGCGTCGCGGTGACCGCATCGCACGTTCCGTGCTCGAAGACGCCGCCGACCATCTCGGGACGGCGCTCGCCAACGTCGTCAACCTGATCAACCCCGACAGAATCGCAATTGCCGGCGGGGTCGCGCCGGCAATCGGTCTCGTGCTGCCGCGGGTTCGCGCGGTCGTCGTAGAACGCGCGTTTACGAAGTCGGCGTTGTGCGCGAAAATCGAACGCGGCCGCCTGGGCAGCGGAGCGGCCGCGCTGGGCGCCGCCTGGATTGCCCGCCAGGGCGCCGTCTCTCCCCGTCGAGGAAGGCGGTCGGATTGAGGCGTCTCAGTATCTTCCTAGTAATTCTTCCCATTGTTCTCATCGTACCGGCCGTCTTACCAGTGGACAGCCCCGCACAGGAAGCAGCCGCTGATCCGGATACGACCGCCAGCGGCGCTTCAAAATCCTCTGACCCTCCGAAATCCGGAGCCGCGTACGACCTCAATGCCGGGACGAGTAAAATCCGATCGAAGAACGGACAGCGCGGTCTCGAGCTCGCAGACGGTGTGACGATCACGCACGGCGACGTCGTGATCACCAGTCAGCGGGGCAGGCATTTTATCGGCGACAAGCTGACCTTTCTTTTTGATGACGTAAACATCGATCAA
>JAPUJU010000332.1 GCA_027296025.1 bacterium | reverse complement strand
CATTTTGACCCGAGTGGGCGAGTCTGATAACATTAGCGCTTCATGAATTTCACTACCAACACGAATTCAGTGCCCTCTGAGAACACCGAAGAGCGATCCGGTAGCCTTTCGACGTGGCAGGTCCCCGCCGCTCTGCTTGTGATCTTTGGTTTCGCGGTTGCCTACGCGTTCCGCCTGTACGCGGAATGTGACGATACGTATATCTATCTCGTTTACGTCAAGAACCTGTTCAAAGGGAACGGACTCACCTTCAACGGGGATCACGTGCAGGGCTTCACGAGCGTCCTGTGGACGGCGATCATCATTGCAGTCGGCTCTCTTCCCGTCACACTTCCCGTATTGGCGAACATTCTCAGTGGCGCCTCGGGTCTCCTTGCGTTCGTAGCGGCGTACCTTCTCGGCCGCCGGCTGGGGCTTGGGAAATGGATGGCGCTCATCGTGCCGGCGTTGCTCGCCGTGACGGGAGACTTTGCCTTCTATATGAGCAACGGTCTCGAAACAATCTTCTTCACGGCGATGACGATGTTCTCGTTGCTGTTCCTCTTTACGGCGGACCCCGGCAAGACGCTTGCATCAATCCGGCTTCCGCTCGTGCTCGTCGCGACGATACTCGCCCGTCCAGAGGGGGCAATCGTTGCACTCATCGTTGTCGCGACTCTTTTCTTGCGCAGCCGCCAACGCGCGGCACTCATCCGCGCGGTCGTCTCGATGGCGATTCTCGTCATGCCCGTACTGGCGTTTCAAGCGATCTACTACGGGGACATCCTTCCGAATACCTACTACGCCAAAGCTGGTGCTGGTCTTGAGAACGCGGGCCAGGGCGTTCGGTATTTTCTCAATTTTATGGATGGAAAACTCATAACGCTGACGGCGCTAACGTACATTCTTATCTATCGGTATTCGTCACTGGGGCGGCGAACGTTGCCGATCTCGATTTTGATGATCCTCTCGTTCGGCTACGTCACGGTGCAGGGGGGAGACAACATGGTTGGCGCTCGGGCGCTCATACCGATGATGCCGCTCGTCTACCTCTACGTGGTTGTTGGCCTGACACGTGTGCCGAGGCGGTACGCGGTGTTTGTTCTGATCACCATCGCGGCTTTTCAGCTGTGGAAATATAATCAAGGTCACGCGTACGGCAGCAGCTGGGATGTCCCGATCCGCCGGCAGGCCCGAAACTGGCGGGACATTCATCAACCACGCTTGCAGGTAGCGAAGTACCTGCGGGAAAAAACGGATCCGAATACCGTGGTTGCACTGAATGCGGCAGGTATTATTCCGTTTTACTCTGAGCGTCCCGTTATTGACATGCTGGGTCTTAACAACCGTTACATCGCGCAGCACGGCAAACGGGACCGGAGTCTTCCATACGGCCACCAGGCCGGAGACGGGAAGTGGGTGCTTTCGCAGTGGCCGGACGTGATCCTGTTCGGCGGCGCCGGCGCCCGCAAGGGAGATCAGTTCGCCAGCGAGATCGAGATATTCAAACATCAAGACTTCGCGCGCTACTACGACAGGAAAGCGTTGCCCCTGAGCCGCGTGGGATATTTCAAGTCCTCCAATGCCCCGGACCGGTAGTCCCATGCACCCAGATTCGATGGACACCTCCGCCGCTGAGACGAGTCGCATGCCGGCGGCTTTGAGAAACCCGCGCATCTGGGTTCCGGTCATCCTCCTGGTAATTTTCACCGCCGCTGCCATCTATGCGGCGAAGCTGTTCGCCGCGTGCGACGACACCTACATTTATCTCGTTTACGTCCGCAACTTCCTTGACGGGGAAGGGCTCACCTTCAACGGTATGAAGGTCCAGGGTTTCACAAGTGTTCTCTGGGTGGCGATTCTCGTCGTGGCGGGGTGGCTGCCCGGCGATCTACCCGACAACGCGAACCGCCTGAGCATGCTCTCGGGGCTGTTCGTTCTTATCGCGACATACCTTTTCGCCCGCGCCGCGGACATCGCGCGCGGAGCGGCCCTCGGAGTTTGTGCCGTCCTCGCACTCGGTGGAGACTTCGCTTTCTACATGTCGAACGGTATGGAAACGGTGTTTTCTACGGGCATGATGGTTTTGACCGCCCGTTTTCTCTTCGCCAAGGATCCGGCCGGCACGCTGCGGTCGCCGTATCTGCCGTTGGTCGGCGCGCTGACGATTCTCGCGCGACCGGAGGGGGTGATCGCTGTGGCTGCGGTCGTTATCTACCTCTCCTGGAAGGCGGGAACCCGGTGGGGCCCGGTTATCCCCGCAGTCGGCATCTTTGCGATTCTGGGTCCGGTTCTCATCGGTTTGCACGCCTACTATGGGGAGTGGCTGCCGAACACGTACTACGCGAAAGCGGGAGGCGCCGGGCTGGCAAATGTCGGTCAGGGCATGCGATACCTTTCCAACTTTTTTGACGAATACTCAGTCGCCGTTGTGCTGCTTTTTCTCGTGACTGTGCTCCGCCGGAAGGTGCTCGGCCCGGTGGCCGTGCCCGTGTTTGCTATCATTCTTTTGTGGGTGATCAACACGACGATCCAGGGTGGCGACAACCTCGTCGGACTTCGCGTGTATCTTCCCGTCGTTCCACTGATCCTTGTTCTCACCTTTCTGGGAATGCGGGACGTCGACACGAAACTCATTGTCGGCACGCTCTCGGTGATCGCCATCACCCAGTTCGTGAAATATAATCACGGACACCTTTACGGCAGCAGCTGGAACAAGCCCGTGTTAAAACACGCGCTCGGTTGGAGGGAGGCGTACGAGCCGCGCCGCGCGATCGGTGTCCATCTCGATGGGGAACTGGAGCCGGGATCGATCGTAGCGCTGAACGCAGCGGGAATCATTCCCTACTATTCGAAGCTTCCCGCGATCGACATGCTCGGCCTGAACAACCGACACATCGCACACAACGGCACGCGTGACCGGTCCTTGCCGTACGGCCATCAGGCGGGCGACGGAAAATACGTTCTCGAGCAGAAACCGGCGGTGATTATCTTCAGCGGGGCGGGGGCGGACCACGGAGGCTACTATGTGAGCGATCGCGAGATTCAGGCGAACCCGTCTTTTCAACGGAACTACCAACCGAAAAAGCTTCCGAACGGCCGCGCCGCCTACTTCCGAATTCTGCGCAGGGAAGACCTGAAGCCCATCCGACAGCCGGGCAAACGACCGCGCCGCCAGTGAGGTTCACTCTAGAAGGAAGCTGATATCAGAGCCCGGCTCGTGCTCGACGGGATTGTTTCCGTGGCGAAAAACGCGCATCGGGGAGTTGCCGATGAGTGAGATGTCGTCTCCTTCGACGCGCAACATGGTTCCCTCCCGCAGGCCCGCAACAAACACCTCCCGGTTCAGCTCAATGAACTCTTCGATGCGTTGTTGACGCGTTTCGCCGCCGTGGCCCTCGGGGTGCGCGTCGAGATAGTGCGGATTGATCTGAAACGGAACAAGGCCCAGTGCTCGAAATGACTCGGGCTGAATGATCGGCATGTCGTTTGATGTCGAAAGTGTGGGGCAGGCGACATTGGAGCCGGCGCTCCAGCCGATGTACGGAATTCCTTCGTCGGCACGTGACTTGATCGTGTCCATGATTCCGGTCGCATGAAGTTGTTCCACCAGCCGGAACGTATTGCCTCCGCCGACCGCAATCGCGTCGGCTTCCTCAAGAAATGCTCCCGGATTTGCCGCCGCGTGAACGGACTGAATTTTGTAACCAAGTTCGCCGAACTTACGGTCCACAATACCCGCGTAGTCATCCCACGAGACTGTTACTCCGGCAAACGGGACGAACGCAATTGTGCCAACACGACCACCGAGGAAATCCTGGATGGTCGTTCGCGCGTGCTCAAACATCTTCTGACCGGGATTCTTCGAATTGCTAAGCAGGAGCAGCCGTCGGCGAGTCATTGATTTTCATCCTCCGGGGTGAAAAAACCAGGCTGAGTCGGCGCGATCTCAGCACGAGCGCTGCCTGCCGGGTTGGGGAATCCTTGCCTCCCGAATCGTTGTCGTCGATCGGGCTCAAGAGTTGCGTAACGCGTTGTTACTGCTTATGTTTTGTTTTCTTCCCCGTCTTTTTACCGGTCGATTCGCCGTCCTTCTTCTTTGTATCCGGATCTCGTGGAGGGGTGCGTGTGTTCTTCTTCCGGGCCTTCTTATCGTATGGCCTCGTTGAATCCGACCGTTGATTCATCACCCGCTTTTCGACCCGTGGCGTGAATCGTTCGACGATTCTTCGCTGCTCTCCGTAGAGTTTCATTTGCTGAAACTCGCGGGAGCCACTCCTGACGGGTGCCAGTTCCACATCGGTAGGATAGATTCTTCGTCCCACCGTACGCTCGATCAGTGAGACGCTTGGCGCTTCGCGCGTCCCCGGATCACCCGAAGACGGTTTCATCTTTCTTGCCGATCGCCCAAACCGGCCAACATCGAGCTGCGTGAAATGCGTCAGTGGAATGACCGTCCACACCTCTGGCGTGTGCGTCATCCACGGATCGCGCACACCCCGGGTTCCGGGTCGTGCGGGCGTCCACGCGATGTAGTCGTAGTCCACGATCCACTGAACGTTCGCGGGGTACCATACATAATCCGGTGTCCACAACCACCCCCAGATCACGTCATAAAACCAGTAGCCGTAGTGGTAGGTCGCCCACCCGAACGGCTCGTACGAGAGCCACGTCCACCCCCACTGCGAAAGGATCCAGTGCCCGTGGCGGTATGGTGCCCATGAATCCACGACGTCCGGCTGCCACACCCAACCGTGGGGTTCCATGGCGAGCCACGTCCCCCAGTGCCAGAGTTCCGCGAACTCTCCGTCCGGCGGAAATTCGGGTCCATAGTCATCTTCATAATAGTATTCGCCGCTACTCTCTTCGGGCGGGACGTAGGTACAGCCTGCCAGGATGACGAGTGCGAGACCAGATCCGAGCAAACGTACGGCGCTTCGAGCGAGAAAACGATTCATGATAAGAACCTCCCATTTGCGCAGAAGGGAGGGCATCTACCCTGCCCGTAAAGATAAACAAATCGCGTGCCGGCTTCCAGTTCAGCTTTCTATTATTCGCTGCCGGGTTCGTCGATTCGGTCGAGCTGCTCGAGGAGGTTGTCCACATTCGCTGCGATCGGTTCCGGCAGTCCCAGTCGTTTGCTCTCGACGAGGGCGTCACGTGCTTCTTCATAGCGGCCCAACCCGACCAGAGACTTCCCGAGGAAATAGTGAAAAGATGAAATGCGCGGCGTCTCCGCGGTACCCGCGCGCGCGATGACTTCAGCCTCGGCGAAGCGTTGCCTGCGCAGGAGCGAAACGCACAATTCGCGTCGGGCGAGCTCATATTCCGGCCGGCGGTTGACCGCCTCTTTTTGAACGCGAATCGAGTTTTCCGTATCGCCGTATTCCTCATAATAACGTGCGAGCAACACGAGCTGTCTCGGATTGTGTGATATAGCGCACGCATTCTCGATGGCGCGGATTGCCTCGGACAGCCGGTTTTGCTCGTGATAGGAACGCGCCAGGTTCTCGTATGCATAAGAAGCGTGGGTCCTGTCGTACGTGAGAATCTGTTCGAAGCGGGCCGTCGAACGAACCGGCGACGCGTTGATACCCGTCCATGAGACAACGAGCACGAAACCGAGAAAGAACATCGCGGCTACAGGCGCTCTCGCCGCAGCGATATTCACGACGCGTGCCTGGAAGCGTGTCAGCACGAGCAGCGCCACCAGCACGAGTCCGATATTGAGAATTGAAAAGAGATCCCAGTCACGGGCCATCCCGATCTCCGGATTGAAGAACACGAGATACACGACGCACGGAACGACCAGCAGCATCGCAAAGTGCCACTCTTCTCTGGTGGAAAGCCATGTCATCTTTTTGCGCGAGCTCGTGGGGTCGTTGCGAAAGGCGGGTCGGTGCTCTTCCTGTGACGGCGTCGTGTATAGAATCCACCCCATTGCCCCGATCAGCGGCAACGCGGGGAGCAGAAGCAGGAGCTCGTTGACAATGTCGACCCCGTGCCGAAGCGACAACACCGAGTATGCGCCGTCGGATGGGAGCAGCGGGAGGAAGAAGTGGCGAAGTGGGGTCAGGACTGCAGCGACCAGCGCGGCCGCCGCAACCACGACCACTAGCGTCGGTGCCACGCGGGGCAGAAAGCGTTCCCGGCCTTTTCGAACGAACCGCCACGCGAGAAGAAACCCGTACGATGGAAGGAACAGAACGCTTTCGATGTGGCTGGCGAGCGCCACGAAGAGCACGACGAGCGGAAGCCAGACACTGTGCCCGTGCAGGGCGCGGATGGCGAGCACCGCATACACGCAACCGAGAAAGTAAACGAGTCCGTAGTTTTCAACATATCCAAAGAAGAGCTGAACGGTGCCCGACATCAGTGCGAGCCCAATCAACCAGTACGTCTGAGTGGCTGAGAGCGACGACCGGAAGGCAACGGTGAGCAGCAGAAAAACAAACGCGCCGCCGATGACGCAGTTCAGGACGATGATTCCGTTCGTCGGGTCTTCCCCCATGACCGGCCGGACGGCGAGCGCCGACAAAACGTACATCATCTGTGTGCCCGGCGCGATGGGGTCATTCTCGATGATCTTCGACGCAAGGAAGGGGACCGAAACGGGACGCGAAAAGAGGTGCGCGAGCTGATTGGCGATCACCTGTCCGTCACCAAGCAGCCAGGTCGAAGCCTTCAGTTTCAGGAAACCAAACACGGCTGCGAATGAAATGGCTAGTATCGCAAAACCGAGTCCCGTTTGCCGCCCGCGAATCCGTTCGGCGATGTTCACCTGCAATAGATACATGCGCTGACCGACAGGCGGAAGAAGGAGCGCCGCGGCGAGTGCAAGCAGCACAACGCGCAATGCCGTGGGATAGAACGCAAGGTGGTTGATGCCCCACAGGCGCTCGCCGGGCAACCACGATGCGATTGCGACGAGGGCGAGTGTTGCGATTACCGACGCGGAGAGAAAACGCCCCGGGTTGTCGATGGGGCGTCGTTTATCGGGGTTCTTCGACATGGGATTGAAAACGCGAAGATCATCGCCCCAAAACGCGCTACTCAATGTAGGTGATGGACAACTGTGGCCGGTCGGACATGGTCGTGTTTTCGCGACTATCGAAACGTCGAGCCGACTGGGTTGTGACTTCATCACCGATGATGATCCACCCGAAATCGTTCGACGGGCCGTCGAGCCATGACTGAACGTCCGCGATCATCTGCGGCCCCGTCCACGAATGGGGACCCAGCCCGACCACCGACTGCGATCCGCTGATCGTTGCAGAGTAGTCGCCGCCGGCGTTGGTCCAGTTCGCCGTGTTGAAGAACGTGTGTATCCACGTGGCATCCCCGGTCGTGGACGCGGCTCCGTCGCCGCCACCGTCCGGTGGGGGTGGTACCGCATTGGATGTTCCTTCTCCCCAGTCCGCCTCGAGGCGGTGCAGATCAATGGTTGAGGGCACGGCGAAAGGTGATTGCTTGGAGACGTTGAGCGTGAGCGTTGCGCCCGTGACGGTCGCCCCCGCCGGCAGCGACGCTGCCACATCGAAGGCGATGACTGCGCGACGCACAACGAAGCCCGCGTTGGGCCCGGTTTTTCCCGCGAACAAAACCTCTCCGGCACCGTTGCTGAGTGCTCCCCCGACATCCTCGTATAACGTGTTGTCCTTACTCGGGGCGACGGTGACCTGGTTCGCTGACGGTGGAGGCACCGGATCTCCGAAATCGGAACACCCGGCCGTGAGGAGCACGACACAGAGACGGGCAAGTCTTCGGATGGGGTGTTTCAGCGTGCCCTCACTGTGTCGAGACGGCGGTCAACTCCACGGTGACCTTCTGGATGT
>JAPUJU010000331.1 GCA_027296025.1 bacterium | reverse complement strand
GTGTTCGGTTGCCCGTGCGTCGCCCAGCGCGTATGCGCGATGCCGGTCGTGCCCGGGCACTGTTCGCCGATAAGGGTTTTCTCCAGCTCCGCGATCTTGCCCTCGCACTTCTTGACCATGAGTTCGCCGTCATTGACGACGGCGACACCGGCCGAGTCGTAGCCCCGGTACTCAAGACGCTTCAGCCCTTCGAGAAGAATCGGCACCACCTGGCTGCCGCCCACGTATCCAATTATTCCACACATGTCATTGACTCCCGATAAGTCCCGGCAATCAGCCCCAGGACTCCGTCACAGCTTCGACTGCGAGCGCCTGCAGGTCCCGGGTTCGCTCTGTCGACATGGATTCCACGATAACACGCACGATACCCTCGGTGTTGGACACCCGTATGTGGCACCACCCGTCCTCGAATATCGCCTTCACTCCGTCTGTGCTATCTATCTTATCAGCTCCCCGTTTGGAGATTAAGCTCGAAATACGTGCGGCGTCGAACTCGCCTCCCAGCGGAACCTTACGTTTTTTCATCTTGAACTCCGGATATTCGCGCACGAGGTTCCGGAGGGATATGTCACGATCCACAAGTAGTTGCATAATAAGGGCCATCCCCAGCAGACCGTCGCGGCCAGAGTGAAGCTCCGGGTAGATCACTCCGCCGTTCCCTTCTCCCCCGATCGGTGCTTTTTCCTCGAGCATTCTGGCGACGACGTATGCCTCACCGACGGGTGTTCGAATGACGCCCGTCTTGTGTCGCGCCGCGACCCAGTCCACGAGCGCCGATGTACTCATATTAACCACGACCGGGCCGCGCTTCTCCTTTTCGAGGACCCCGTCGACAACGAGCGGGAGCGTATACTCCTCGCTCAGGGCGTTTCCCTCTCCGTCTACAAGCGCCAGCCGGTCCGCGTCGGGATCCAGCGCGAAACCGATATCCGCTTTTTCCTTTGCAACGCGTTCGGCGAGGTCTGTGATGTTTTCGGCTAGTGGTTCGGGGTCACGATAAAAATCGCCGTCTGTCTTACAGTTCATTTTGACGACGTCCGCACCGAGCGTTTTCAGAAGTTCCGGTGCGATAACGCTTCCCGCACCATTTATGCAGTCAACAACCACTTTGAAATTTCGGCGCAGCAAACGTTCGACGTCGAGTGCATGCAGGCTGAGAATTCCATCGATGTGATCCCGCCCACCCCGATCGTAGCGCGTAATCGGACCGGTCGCGCGCGCGTCAACGAAACGAAACTGTTGTCCCGTAAACGCGGAGTACACACGGTCGCCCGCTTCTTTCGTAATGAAAATTCCGTGACGATCGAGGAACTTCAGCGCGTTCCATTCGGCCGGATTGTGGCTCGCCGTCACGATTATTCCGCCCACCGCGCCGAGTTTTTCGACGACGACCTCAACCGTCGGCGTCGTCGCAATACCGAGGTCGATACACTCGCGCCCGGTGGCAGTGATCGCCCCCACTACCGCGGACATGAGCGATTCGCCGGAGGGGCGCGTATCCCGGCCAACCACGACGGCGCCGCTCTCCAGGGTAGAGCTGAAAGCCAGCGCGAGGCGTGCGGCCACCTCTACGTTGAGTCCGCGCCCGACGATCCCTCGTGCACCGGCTACGCTGAACAGAAGGGTATCCTGAGGTTTCTGGATCATGATTGTTATGGGGCTAAAGATACGCGAGGGGCGCAGCGCTGTCAATCTCCTGCACAATCAGCGGTTACGTTGCCGGCGCTCTTTTAGGTCGTCACACGACTGAATCCGCCGTCGAACGACTCTCGCTCGCGTCGGATCGAGTCCACGATCGATGGCTTCGGCGAGCCAGCGTTTCGCGATTTCACACTCTCCCATCCAGGCGTTCAATTCCGCGACGCGTGAGCGAACGAACGCGCTGTCCGGATGCTCTTCGGCAACGGTTCGTAAGACCAGTTCCGCATCGGGAACCCGCCCCATACGTATGTATGCGTTACTCAGGATTTCCGCCGCAGCGAGCGTTACTGCGTTGTTGGCGCGCGCGCGATCGATAAAAGTGATGAGGTCCTCATCGCGTCCCAACGCCTCTAGGCACTTGGCTCCCAGCTCAAACGCCTCCTTCGATCCCCTGTCATAGTCGAGCCAGTCTTCAATGTTATCGAACGCCTGCTCGTAGCGTTTGTCTGCGAAGTAGACCATGACCAGCCCGCGGTGGGCAGGCATCGAGCTTTCAATGTCCAGCGCCTGTTTGAAAAACTCCATTGCTTCCTTACGTCTTTTTCTGTTGAATGCGGTCCAGCCAGCCGCCTGATACGCTTCCGGGCTCGTCGGGTCGGCGTCAATCCACAGCGCTGCCATTTTTGCGGCCTTTATGGATTTGTGCTGATCCCGGTAAAGGTTGGTCAGTCCGCGAATGGCCATGACGTCGCCGGCATTCGCGTCGAGTGAGGTCAACCAGATCGTCTCCGCTTCGCCCTCTTCGCCGGTAAGAGCGTAGCCATACGCCAGCGACGTCCATGCGTCGGCATCGTCTGATCGCTCTCGGAGATACAGCGACAGATAGTAGATCCCACATTCGTAGTCACCTGTGCCGCGGTAGCTGTTCCCCACCTCACGCAGACTTTCGAGCGTTCCATCGGGCTCGGCGAAGACCGTTGTGACCCGGACCTTCGTGAGCGACTCGCTCCTAGAATCCGCCGTAAGAAAAAGGTATTCCGGGACGATTTCCGGCACCTGAATCCAGCTGATCGTGAAATTGAGTTCGCTGCCGGGATGCTTCATGTTCACCCACGACTGGATGCTGTAGTCGAGAAGGCCACCGGCCGTCCGGACATGGATGTTGCTGCGCAGGTACGAACTCACGCGCCACGGCAGCGCCTCGATGTGGACGCTTGTTCCCGGCGAAAACCCGGGGGCGGCATGCGTCAGATCCTCCAGGAACATCGACGACATTCGCCCGATCGCCTTCCAATCGGGATAGGTTCGAAGGGCGGGCGACATTCCGATCAGCGAACCGAGAAGGACCCCGACAACAACGATTGAGATAGCGTCCGCACCTCGTAGCAGGACAGGCATTCCACGAATCAGAAGAAAACGCCGGACCGCGGCGACCAGACCGATTCCGGTAATCGCGCTGAATGAAATTAAGGGCATATACAGGTGACGGATCTCGAACGCCGACACAGCCAGAAAGAAAATAAGCCCTCCCCAGAGCCACACGAGAAAAAACCCAACAGGCCCGGAAACAGTTCGCAGGTTGACAACCCTGCGCGCAGCGATCGTCGAGCGGATGAACCATACGAGCAGCACCGCGGCCGCGAGCACAGGCACAATCGATGCCGAACCGTGTCCGAAAACCTGATAGGGGTCGACGAGCCCGCGGGAAAACTCTTCGAGGATTCTCGGTGCAGACTCCGCGTACGGTGCACGGGACGTACGAAGGTCGCCACCGACCCCGCCGAGAACCAGCACCCGCCAGTTAAAAAAGAGTCCTGCCAGAACCCAGTACGGGATGGACGCAAGGGCAGTACGCCGTGCCCGGAGCATGCCCCTTTCACCGAAAACGCACCACATGTAGGCGGTCACGACGAGCGGCGAAATCAGCGCGGACTCCTTCGAACACAACGCAAGGGCGCAGAACAGAAGTGACAGCGCCCACCGCTTTCCCGTCGCCGCATTCGTGCCAACGGGCAACGCGATAAGACTCGCAAGAAGATACAGCATCGCGAGTGCGTCATGTCGCCGCGCGATGGCCGGTATGTTTTCCACGTGAACGGGGTGAATGCAGAAGATCACGCTGCTGACCAGCGCTGCCGCGATGCTCCCCGTGAGTTTTCTAACCAGTACGAAAAGCAGCAGTGAAACCAACGCATGGATGAGAAGGTTGGTTACGTGATACCCGACGGGGTTGAGCCCCCAGATTGCGTAATCGATCGAATACGAAAACACCGCGACGGGACGGAAAAAACGCAGGCCTTCCGCGAATCCCGTTCCGTTCATGAGCGGTTCAGAAAGGATTCGCGCAATATCTTTCAGCGATCCGACACGCCCCGTATCAATCAGAGAAAGAGTATCCGGTGCGGTAAAAAAATGGCGCAGGGTGTCATGATAGCAAAGGAGAACAAG